>NZ_DASWOM010000018.1:0-85027 GCF_036398755.1 Acerihabitans sp.
TTTCCAGTCGGCACCGCAAGGCGACCATCTGTTGCCCGTATACGCAATCCCCTATAATCAAGGAATTGATGGATTATTCATCGAACGGTGCCTTACGTTTGCTGCATAAGGTCGTAAGCCACGCTTCTCTCCTGATCCAGGCCGCCGTTTTTATCGTGGTGGTGGCCTGCGCCATCGTTTTTCTTGCTACCTGGCAAATCTGGAATGCCCATCAGCGCGATCTGCTCAATGCTGAACAAGATTCCGCAAATCTCTCGCGCTCGCTGTCACAGCACGCGGAAGACACTTTTATGCAGGTGGATATTACGCTGCTCGACCTGATGGAACGTCTGCAAACGGACGGCCTGTCGCAGGCGAGGTTGCCGCGTCTGCAAAAAGTCATGAATGAGCAAATTAAACTGCTGCCGCAGCTGCATGGCGAGTTTATCTATGATGCCCAGGGTAATTGGCTGGTCACGGCCGCGGGTATAATACCGCCCAATGCCAATAATGCGGACCGCGAATATTTTCAATATCATAAGACCCATGATGACGATCGTTTGTATATCGGCAAGGTTATCCGCAGCCGCTCGACCGGGGATCTGGTTATTCCCGTGTCGCACCGGATAACCAACCAGGACGGCAGTTTCGGCGGCGTAGCGCTGGCGACGGTCTATGTCAGCTCTTTCCAGCAGTATTACAATCATTTTTCCATTGGGAAAGATACCGCCCTGGTTTTAATGCTGGCGGATGGCACGATTTTATATCGCCGGCCATTTGAAGAAGGCGCCATTGGCCGCAGCATGGCGAAAAGCCAGCTGTTTACCGAGGTGTTGCCACGGGCCAGGTCCGGCAACGCGACGCTGGTTTCTTATTACGATAAGGTGGAACGCGTTTTTGGCTATGCCATGCTGGAACAGTATCCACTGGTGATTGCGGCGGGGTTGTCCAAACGGGAAGTGTTGCGCGGCTGGCGTACCGACAGCATGGTTTTCGCCGCCGGCGGGGTGGGCGTGCTGGCTATTTTAACCCTGCTGGCCTGGGCGCTGCTGCGGCAAATCAGTTTCAGCCTGCGCTCGGAAAAAGACTTGCTGGCGGCGCGGGATTTATTGACCGTATTAAATCAAAAGCTGGCGGTCCAGGCGCTGCATGACGGCCTGACCGGGCTGGCGAACCGGCGGCAGTTTGACATCGTGCTGCAAAACGAAATGCAACGATCCTATCGTGACGCCATGCCGCTGGGGTTAATCCTGCTGGATATCGATTTTTTCAAGAAATATAACGATGTTTACGGTCATGTTTCCGGGGATGAATGTTTACAACGGGTAGGGCAAGCGCTGCTGGCGCTGCCGCATCGGGCAAACGATTTATTGGCGCGCTATGGCGGCGAGGAGTTCGCCGTTATCCTGCCGGGGACGGACCGCCTGGGAGCGCTGGCATTTGCCCGGATGGTCGTCGACAGGGTGCGCGCATTACATATCCCTCATGAAGCCAACCCCTTGGGCGTGGTGACGATCAGCGCGGGGGTCCATGCCGCGGTGCCGCGGATGCCGGAGGAGACCGCCGCCGCGTTTATCCGCAGCGCCGATGCCGCCCTGTACGAGGCCAAAAGCCAGGGCAAAAACCGCGTATGCGGCTTTGGCGCGCAGGCATAGCGGGGGACGCCGGCATCATCTGCCGCGGCCGCTGTTTTTTATTCTTCTTTATATCTTCCCGTTTGACGCTAGACTTGACGGCAGGTTGTGTCGAAAAAGGAAAAAATGTTGGAAGTCATAGATCGCGAAGCCTTGCATATCAATGGGGTAGTCTATGCCGGACAGTTGGACGGCCAGGGCGGCATCACCCCGATCGAAGCCTCTGATATTGCCCAGTGCATCCATCCCTGCTGGCTGCATCTGGATACCGAGCATCAGGCCAGCATGGAGTGGCTGGCCACGTCGCCGCTGATCCCCGATCCGGTGCGCGAATCGCTGGCCGGCATAAGCACGCGGCCGCGGGTTAACCGTATCCCCGAAGGGGCGCTGATCATTTTGCGCAGCATTAACTTTAATACCGAGGAATATCCGGAAGAGTTGATAGTCCTGCGTATCTATATCACGGAAAAACTGATCGTCACCACCCGTAACCAGCCGATTCAGGCGGTCGAGGAGATGCTGGATGAATTGCAGAAAAAGCAGGGTCCGGTGGACAGCGGTAACTGGCTGGTGGACATGTGCGATACCCTGACCGATCACACCAGCGAATTTATTGAAGACATGCACGACCGGATAATCGTACTGGAAAACGATCTGCTGGATCAGCAGATCCCGCCGCGCGGCCAGCTGTCGAAACTGCGTAAGCAGCTTATCGTCCTGCGGCGCTATATGGCCCCCCAGCGGGATGTCTTTGCCCGCCTGGCCAGCGAGCATTTGCCGTGGATGGGAGACGACGACCGCCGGCGCATGCAGGATATCGCCGATCGCTTGGGACGCGGCATCGATGATATCGACGGCGGCATTGCCCGCACGGCGGTGATTGCCGATGAAATCAACTGGCTGACCGCCGAGTCGATTAACCGTCGGGGTTATACCATGTCGCTGATGGCGATGATTTTCTTGCCGACCACGTTCCTGACCGGCCTGTTTGGCGTTAACCTGGGCGGGATCCCGGGCGGGAATATGCGTTACGGCTTCAGTATTTTTTGCCTGGCGTTAATTGTGTTGGTTACCGGTGTTGCCATTTGGTTAAAACGGCGTAAGTGGTTATAGCGTCGCCTGTTCATTCAGGCGCAGCCATCTCACAGATTGCCGAATTATCGTAAAAAAGCCGCGTTAAATTGAGCAATATCAAAAAGCAGGGGGGTGGGATGGGGCATTATCGATCCCGCAGGTGAATGCAACGTCAAGCGATGGGCGTTGCGCTCCATATTGTCTTACTTCCTTTTTTTGAATTATTGCATAGCATATTTAATTCATATAATGCCAGGTTATTGAACCTGGCATTTTTTTTTGCCTTTGTCCGTCAGGACATCAGCCGTGGACAGGGCGGGGATTTGTCCTTAGCACGATTGCCCACTATCCTTAACATGAGTCGGCAGCACATCTGCTGCTTCGCCAAGACCCATTAATGAGGTGGCCAGTATGGATATGACGATGACACCCCCGGGGCGCCTCGCGCCGATGCCGTATAGAATGAGCATACCCGGCGATCCGATACCGAATGAACCCATTCCCACCGATCCCCCGCCAATCCCCAATCCGCTGCCGGATCCGCCGCTGGAGCCGCCCTACAATCCGGACCCGAAGCCTATCCAGGATCCGCCGCCGCATATGTGGTAGCCGCGCTATTTAATCTCCATCACATCGAGTCGCGCGCTGACCGGCGGCAACGCAACGCCATCCTCCGCCAGCCAGCCCGCGGGCTGGTCAGGCAACTGCTGCGGGTCAAACGCCAGGTCGCCGCCGTCAACGACGTCGTCGCCCATCTGTAAGTGCCGGAAATCAAACAGCCCGCCGTCGGCCAAATGAGACGGCACCACATTTTGCATGGCGCGGAACATGGTTTCCAGGCGCCCCGGGTAGAGCTTGTCCCAGTCCCGCAGCATATTGCCTATTACCTGCCGCTGCAGGTTGGGCTGCGATCCGCACAGATTGCAGGGGATAATGGGAAACGCGCGCGCCTGGGCGAAGCGCTCGATATCTTTTTCACGGCAATAGGCCAGCGGGCGTATCACGATGTGCTTGCCGTCGTCGCTCATCAGCTTGGGCGGCATGGCCTTCAGTTTGCCGCCGTAAAACATATTGAGGAACAACGTTTGCAGGATATCGTCGCGATGATGGCCGAGGGCGATCTTGTTGGCGCCAAGCTCGGTGGCGGTGCGGTATAAAATGCCGCGCCGCAGGCGTGAGCAGAGGGAGCAGGTGGTTTTCCCCTCCGGGATCTTATCCTTGACGATGGCGTAGGTATTTTCCGTGACAATTTTATACTCGGCGCCCAATGACTCGAGATAAGCCGGCAGGATATGGGCGGGAAATCCCGGCTGCTTTTGATCGAGGTTGACCGCCACCAGCGAAAAGCTGACCGGCGCGCTTTGCTGGAGATTGCGCAGGATTTCCAGCATGGTGTAGCTGTCCTTGCCGCCGGACAGGCATACCATGATGCGATCGCCGTCCTCAATCATATTAAAATCGGCAATCGCCTGGCCGACGTTGCGGCGCAGGCGCTTTTGTAATTTATTCAGGTTGTACTGTTCTTTTTGGTCGACCACGGTGGTTATGCCTTAAACGTTAACCGGCGCGCCGCCTAGCCCGCGGCGGCGCAGTGTTGGGACTGATGTCGGGGATTGTACGCGATTATGGCGATGACGTTGAACACTTTAAGTCGGGGCTATCCTGCATCAGCCTGAGGTTGATGACCGCCACCGCCTGGTTGCCGCGCTTGATATGGGCTACCAGGATCTCATCGGATTGAGTGAAACGATGGCTGACCCGGACGCGGTAAGACTTGGTCAGCCAGCTGAAAAACCCGCTGTCGTACGCGGCGTCGGCGATATCGCGCCAATTGACGCCGTCGGTGCCTTTGTTCCACGGCAACAGGCCGCGAAACACCCAAACGCCATCATCGTCATAATAAAGCACAAAACGTCTGCGCCAGGCAAAATCGTATATCACCTTGATGATGGCCGCAAACAGGATGCCGTAGCCCACCAGGATAAAATTGGCGTCCCGTGCGGACTGCGACACGATAAGCCCGATGGCGCCCATCGCCATGAACAGTACCACCGGGCGGATATAGGCTACCCATGAGAGATAAAAAATGTCCTGCGCCGGCTGCCGCACTGCCTCGGGATACAGGCTATTCATCCGCGTCGGTTTTACCCGCCATGCGGGCCAGGAAGTCATACTTTACCTTCAGGTCTTTTTCCGCCGCCTGATAAAGGGCGGCGGCCACCTCCGGCTGCTGGGTATTCAGCCGCCGGAAGCGCTGTTCGTTAAGCAGGGTGGCGCTCAAATCGCTGGCGGGCGGACGCGAGTCCAGCGCCAGCGGCAGCTTGCCTTCGTCGACGCGCCGGGGATCAAAACGGTACAGCGGCCAGAAACCGGTGGCGGTCAGCTGGCGCATCTGGTCATGGCTTAACGCCAGGTCATAACCGTGTTCCTCGCACGGGCTATAGGCGATAACCAGCGACGGGCCGGGGTAGGCCTCCGCTTCCTGTATCGCTTTCACCGTCTGGTTCAGCTGCGCGCCCAGTGAAATTTGCGCCACATAGACATGGCCGTACATCATCATGCTGACGCCCAGATCCTTGCGGCTCTTGCGTTTGCCCTGTTCGCCGAATTTGGTCACCGCCCCGAGCGGGGTGGCCTTCGACTGCTGGCCGCCGGTATTGGAATAACATTGGGTATCGAGCACCAGGATATTCACGTTTTCCGTCAGGCTCATCACGTGGTCCAGCCCGCCGAAACCGATATCGTACGCCCAGCCGTCGCCGCCGATAAGCCAGATGGATTTATCCACCAGATAGTCGGCATCCTGCGCCAGCTGGCGCAGGCCGGGGTCGACCTTTTCCCCGCGCAGCAGCGGGCGCAGTTCGTCGCGCAGCCGCGTTATCTGCCCGCGCCGCGCCTCCACCGCCGCGCCGTCGGCGCGCAGCTCCGCCACCAGGGCCGCCGGCAGCAGGGCCGCGTGTTCATCAAGCAAACGCAGCACCCGCCGGCGGTGGTGATCCACCGTCAGGCGAAACCCCAGGCCGAATTCGGCGTTATCCTCGAATAACGAATTGGCCCACGCCGGACCGCGGCCCTCCGCATTGGTGGTATAGGGGGTCGAGGGCAGGTTGCCGCCGTAAATGGACGAACAGCCGGTGGCGTTGGCGATAAGCAACCGATCGCCATACAGCTGGGTGAGCAGCTTGATATAGGGCGTTTCGCCGCAGCCTGAACAGGCGCCGGAGTATTCAAACAGCGGGGTGATCAACTGCGAGGTGCGGATATCGATGCGTTCAAGCTGCGATACGGCCATCTCGGGCAGGTCCAGGAAAAAGTCATAATGGATTTTTTCTTCTTCCACATGCTCGAGACGCGAGGCCATGTTAATGGCCTTGATCGAGGGATCCTGGCGGTCCTTCGCCGGGCAGACTTCGACGCAGAGATTACAGCCGGTACAGTCTTCCGGGGCGACCTGCAGCACATATTTCTGGCCGCGCATATCGCGCGACTTCACGTCCAGCGACGCCAGGCCGGCGGGCGCGGCGTCCATGGCGTCGGGCGCCACGACCTTGGCGCGGATGGCGGCGTGGGGACAGGCGGCGACGCAATGATTGCATTGGGTACATAACGCCGGTTTCCACAGCGGAATCTGTTCGGCGATATTACGCTTTTCCCAGCGGGTGGTGCCGACCGGCCAGGTACCGTCCGGCGGCAGGGCGGATACCGGCAGCGCGTCGCCCAAACCCGCCAGCATGGCGGCGGTCACGGTTTTGACAAAATCCGGCGCGGCGTCGGACACCACCGGCGGGCGCATCGGACTGCGATCGTTGACCTCTTCCAGCGGCACGGCAAACAAGGCCTCGCGCGTGGCGGCCAGCGCCTGCCAGTTGCGCTGGACCAGTTCCTGGCCTTTGCTGCTGTAGCTGCGGGCAATGGCCGACTGCAGCTGCGCCAGGGCGCTGTCCGCGGGCAAAATCGCCGCCAGCTGGAAAAACGCCATTTGCATCACGGTATTGATGCGCGCGCCAAGCTGGCATTCGCGGGCAATCTGCGCCGCGTTAATGATATAGAACCGCGCCTGGCGCGCGTTAAGCAGCGCCTGCACTTCCTGCGGCAGACGCGCCCAAATTTCCGCGACGCCGTAGGGCGTGTTCAGCAAAAAGATGCCGCCGGGACGCAGCCGTTCAACCATTTGGTATTTATCGATAAACTGCGACTGGTGGCAGCCGATAAAATCGGCGTGGCTGATGAGGTAGGCGGAATTAATCGGTTTTTCGCTGACCCGCAGATGGGAAACCGTCAGGCCGCCCGCTTTTTTAGAGTCGTAGACAAAGTAGCCCTGGGCGAACAGCGGCGTGCCGTTGCCGATAATTTTTATATTGTTTTTCGTGGCGGATACCGTACCGTCGCTGCCAAGTCCGTAAAACAAGGCTTCAAGCTTGGCCAGGCGCGGCAAATCCGCCCGCGGCAGCGGCAGGGACAGGTTGGTGACATCGTCGTAGATGCCAACGGTAAAGCGCGGCCTGGGCCTGGGGAGGGACAACTCGTTGAAAATCGCCAGTACGCAGGCCGGATCGAATTCCTTGGACGACAGTCCGTAGCGTCCGCCGATGGTGCGCGGCAGGCTATCCCGTTGTCCCAGGCCGTAGGCTTCCGCCAGCGCGGTCATCACATCCAGGTAAAGCGGTTCGGCCAGCGCACCCGGTTCCTTGGTGCGATCGAGCACCGCGACGGACTTGACGCTCAAGGGGATTTCAGCCAGCAGATGTTCGGCGCGAAACGGCCGGTAAAGACGCACCTTGACGATACCGACCTTTTCGCCCCGGGTCAGCAGGCTGTCAATCACCTCCTCACAGGTGCCGATGGCCGATCCCATCAGGATAATCACGCGCTCGGCCCGGGGATGGCCGTAATACTCAAAGGGGCGATATTGGCGGCCGGTGGCGCCGGCAAAGGCGTCCATGGCCTGCCGCACATGTTCATACGCCTGGTCGTACCAGGGATTGGTGGCCTCGCGCGACTGGAAATAGGTATCCGGATTGGCCGACGTGCCGCGGATAACCGGCCGATCCGGCGTCAGCGCGCGGGCGCGATGGGCGTCAATGGCCGCCTGGGGCAGCAGGCTTTTCAACGTATCGTCGGACAGCGGCGCGATTTTATTGATTTCGTGCGAGGTGCGGAACCCATCAAAAAAATGGATAAACGGCAGCCGGCTGTTGAGACTGGCAATTTGCGCAATCAGCGCGAAATCGCCGGCCTCCTGCACATTGCTGGCGCACAGCATGGCGCAACCGGTCTGGCGCACCGCCATAACGTCCGAATGATCGCCGAAAATGGACAGGGCATGGGTAGCCACGGTACGCGCCGCCACGTGCAGGACAAAGGGGGTGAGCTGTCCCGCCAGTTTGTACAGGGTCGGGATCATCAGCAGCAGACCCTGCGACGACGTAAATGACGTAGACAATGCGCCGGTTTGCAACGCGCCGTGCACCGTGGCGATGGCGCCGCCCTCGGACTGCATTTCCACAACGCGGGGAACATCGCCCCAAATATTGCGGGTACCCACCTCGGACCAGGCGTCCGCCTGTTCGGCCATGGTGGAGCTGGGCGTAATCGGATAAATGGCGATAACTTCATTGATGCGGTAGGCCACCGAAGCGACTGCGTTATTCCCGTCTGTGGTGATCATGCTGTACCTTTTCTGTTTCACGGTTGATAACCCATAAATCATCGGGTTACCCCTAATGGCCGCCAGTATACCAGCAGCAACCATAGGGGATTTTTGCTTTTGTGCGATGATCCGCGCGGATAATTGTAAAACATGGCTTGCCAGGCTCGACGCCGGGACGCGCCGCGACTAGAATGCAAGCTTCAGACTATTCCTAGTAAAATAATTACGGAGCTGATAAATGACGTTTTCACCGTGGTTGATGGCGACATCCGCGCTATTTTTAGTCGCCTGCGCCGGTTCGAACAACGAAGAGCCTGAGCAGATTGCCCAGCAGGCTAACACCGCCAGCCTGCCGCAACGGGTGGAGGTGCCCAATACTCCCCGCTGCATGAACGCGGGCGGCACCATGACCCTGGCGCGCCAGCTCGACGGCACCACGGTGGGCATGTGTCAACTGGCCAACGGCAAGCGTTTTTAACCCGAGGGATAAATGACGGGCATCCCGGCCCGGATAACCCGGTGTCTTGTCGCGCGGCTTATGTCCCCATGGGCAAGAGGTTATTTCCTTAACGATCGGCCAATACCTTCCCGATAGCATTACCGCGCGCGTCTTGATGGCATAACATCACCCTCCTGCTGGCTTCCGCCGTTGACCGGGGGGCTGGGTCTTTGTCTGTCCACCAAGGATGTAACGCTATCATGAACCCTTTTAAAAATTCCTTACCCGCCTGCGCCGGGTATCCTCACGCGCAGCCCGACTTTGCACCACAGGTTACACCCCAAGCGCAAAACCCGCCGACCAGCCGCTGTGCGCCGCGGGTTTTAAGCCGCGCGCCGTACAACGCCAGCCAGCTGTCCATGAAACGAAAAGCCGACACGGCCGGGGAGAACGGCGGCCATGGCGTACCGTCAAAAATCAGGGGCGTTGAAATGCCCGGCGCGCCTATTCCCGCCGCCGACGCCTCACGCGGATCACTCCCCCGCGGCGCTCTGGATGAGCACTTTATTCCGTTTTGCGAAACGATTACGGCGTTGCGCCGGGACGTCGACGCCTTGCAGCGGGAAATGCGGGATGTGGGTTTGGCGGAAATGGCGGCGGCGCAGTTGAATACCCTGCCGCATTTCGACCGGCTGATGGACGTTTTGCACCGGTATATTGAATGGATGCGGAAATGTAATGCGGTATCCCAATCCCTCTCGGCGCAGCAGATTGATAATCTTTATGAAAACCTGTCCACGCTGGGCCTGGATATCAATGCGATGATTCAGGTAATAACTCGAATCGACGCGATCTATACCGGCAATATTAAACCATGATTTTGCCCTGACCCCGGCCGTTCCGGCCCCGAAGCCTGGCCGGAGCCGGAACATCAGCCGATCAGGCGGTCACCAGATTCGGGCAATGCCCGCCCTCGCTCAACAGGCGCAGGTTTTCAAGCGTAACCTCGCCGATGCTGGTCAGCGCTTCCTCGGTCAGGAACGCCTGGTGGCCGGTAAACAGCACGTTGTGACAGGCGGAAAGACGGCGGAACACGTCATCCTGGATCACGTCGTTGGAATTGTCCTCAAAAAACAGGTCGCGCTCATTTTCATACACGTCCATGCCCAGCGCGCCGATTTTTTGTTGTTTCAGCGCCTCGATGGCCGCCTGAGAATCAATCAGGCCGCCGCGACTGGTGTTGATAATCATCACGCCGTCCCTCATCTGCGCGAAGGCTTCCCGGTCGAGCAGATGGTGATTTTCCGGCGTCAGCGGACAGTGCAGGGTAATGACGTCCGCTTGGGCAAACAGGGTTTTCAAATCCACATATTCGGCGCCAAGCTCCAGGGCCTGGGCGCTGGGATAGGGATCAAACGCCAACAGGCGCATACCGAAACCCTTCAGGATGCGCATGGTGGCCACGCCGATTTTCCCGGTGCCAATCACGCCCGCGGTGCGGTTGTGCATATTAAAGCCGATTAATCCTTCAAGTGAGAAATTGGCGTCGCGGGTACGCTGGTACGCGCGGTGAATGCGCCGGTTCAGGCACATCATCAGGCCGATGGCATGTTCCGCCACCGCCTCGGGCGAATAGGCGGGCACGCGCACCACCTGAATGCCAAGCTCCCTGGCCGCCGCCAGATCAACATTGTCAAAGCCGGCGCAGCGCAGCGCCAGCAGTTTTACGCCCAACCCCGCCAAGGCTTCCAGCACGTCGCGGCCGCCGTCGTCATTGACAAAGATACATACCGCATCGCAACCCTCGGCGGTTTTCGCGGTACGCGGGGTCAGTTGAAATTCGAAATACTCCATTTCAAAGCCAAAGTGTTCATTTACTTGGGATAAATATTTATGATCGTAATTTTTAGTACTATAGACAGCTAATTTCATCAGTCCTTCCCCATAAGATCGGTCCACGGCAGCAGGCGGCTGGTTATTACTCAATGTATCCCTTACCCAAGGATAAAAGTACGCGATTGTGCCGTATCGCCTAAAATGATGCCTGGATTATAAGTATGGTATCTTGCAGGCTCCGGGACAATAAAGGAATGTCATGACCGATAAATCTGGCGCAAACAGGCGCAAAGGCCGTTTTTTACGCCGTTCCGGCCTGGTTGCCCTGTTCCTGCCGGCGCTTATAGTGCTGCCGCTGGTCGCCGGGTGGTATTTTGTACCGCTCTGGCTGCCGGTGGCGGCACGGATGATCCTGCCCGCCGACGTGAGCATCAGCCTCGGAGGCCGTCCCGGCTGGCATCAGGGCGCGGTTTTCCTGCCCGGCTTCGTTTTGCAACGTCCGTCCTGCGCGTGGATAACCGGCCAGGATATCAGCGTACGACGCCAGGGCGGGGCATGGCGCATCCTCGCCGGACAGATCGGGGTGGACAGCGCCTGCGGCGCGGCCCGCGCGCGGGAGGAGGAACGCGGCGAACCGCTGACCTGGGCAACCATCGAACAGGCCCTGCCGCGCTTTACGCTGGATATCGGCCGCCTGGTGGTGGCGCCCTGGCAGGCCTATGCCGGCGGACTGGAACTGGAGCATCTTGCCGGCGGCACCCGGGCATATTATCACAATGAACATCTGCGCCTGTCCTTGTCGTTGCGCGACCGCCAACTGTCGATAAACGAATTAACGTTTACCGGCGCGGACGCACCGGCAGCATCGACCTTGCCGGCGCTGCCGGTCTTTAACGCTCCCTTCGGCTTACAGAACCCCGCCCCGGCGGCGTTAACCACCGCGCCGCCCCATACCGCCGCCGGCGCCATGCCCGGCGAGGACCGGGGTCACAGCGGCCGGGACGCCGGGGCCGCAACCGGCGCTCAGGCGCCGGCGGCCATCGTCCCCGCGCAGCCCGCGTTATTCTCGGGGGCGCTACGCATCGGGTTAACCGGCGGCATGACGCTGTCGCCCCAGGTGATGATGCCGCCGGAACAGGGTGAACTGACCGCCGGCCTGGTGTTGCCCGACGGCACGCCGCTGAGCGCCGCCATCAGTTGGCGGCAGCGGCAGGGGATATTATTGCTGACGGATGGACGAACCGATATCAGGCTGGCGCGGTTGCCCTGGCGGATAGCCGGCGACGACCTGCTGATTACCGAGGGGGAATGGCGCTGGCCCTATGCCACCCAGCCGTTGTCGGGCAATATCGCCATCACCCTGGCGCATTGGCTTGACGGTCCCGATGCGCTGGGATTAACGGCGCGCATGAATATGCTGACCCAGGGGCTGCGCGGCAAAGCCAATGCCGTGCTGACCGTCGGGCCAGGCCCGCTGCGCCTGATGAATAATGCGCTGGATTTTCGTTTTACCGGCACGGCGAACCTGGGTGGGCTGTCGATAAGCGCGTCGATTCCAGGCCAGATGCGGGAAACACTGGCCGACCCAACGCTTGCGATGCTGCCCGGGGCGTTATTGCGGGTCACGGGACCGATTTCCCAGGTATTGAGCATTAACAGCGCCCGTTTGCCGCTGGCCGGGGTGCGGGTCTCGTCGCGGGGCCTGAGCGGGCGCTTGCAGGCCATTTTACAGGCCGATGCGCCCGGCTACGGGCGATTCACCCTGCATATGGACGGACGCGCATTGGATTTTCTGCCCGATACCGGCGAATGGCGCTGGCGTTATTGGGGCGGCGGCAACCTGACGCCGTTCGGGGCGCGGTGGGATATCAAGGGGCGTGGTTCCTGGCTGGCGGATACGATTGAATTGACGGAATTATCCAGCGGTCTCAATCATATCAGCTACGGCCTGGCGGAGGTCGCCGTTCCGCGCCTTACGCTTACCGCGCCGCTGCGCTGGCGCCGCAATGAGCATAATCCGGCGTTTAGCGGCGCGCTGCGGATCAATGCCCGCCGGATAGACATCGCGCATGGCGGCTATTTGCCCCAACCGGATCTGACGCTGAATTTATCCGGCGCCACGCCGCAGGATTTTCTGTGGCGGGGCCAGCTCCAGGCCGGCGCTATCGGGCCGGTGCGCCTGAACGGCCGCTGGGACGGCAATCGTCTGCGCGGCCAGGCCTGGTGGCCGAAACAACCCCTGCGGGTGTTTCAAACTCTCTTGGCGCCGGATTTGCGCATTACCCTGCGCGACGGGCAGTTCAACGCGCAAAGCGCGTTTTCCGCCGCTATCGGACAAGGCTTCCTTGCCGGCGGGCATGCCACCGTCAGCCAGGGGGAGGCATGGTCCGGTGAAAATCATCTGCTGGGGGTGGCGCTCGGCCTCTCTTATCGTTTACAGGACAACCGCTGGCAGTTGGGGGTAAAACAGCCCGTCAGCCTGCGTATTGACTCAATTATCACGCCTGTGGTGCTGAAGAACCTGGCGATAGGGCTGCAGGGATATTACCCTTATGACAAGCGCCGTCCGCTGACGCTCACCGGCGTGGACGTGGACGCGCTGGGCGGCAGGATACATCTTACGCCGCTCAGCCTGCCGCAGCGCGACGCCGCGGTGCTCAGCGTCAAATCCATCGAGATGAGCGAGCTGATTACCGCGCTTAAGCCTAAGCAGTTTGCCGTTTCCGGCCGGGTCAGCGGCGAACTGCCGCTGCATTTTAACGATCCGGCGGGGTACGTCCGCCGCGGTTGGGTCGCGGGCGACGGCACGATGGCGTTAAGGCTGGATAAACAATTCGCCGATGCCATCGGCAGCCGCAACCTGGCGACCGGCGCGGCCATCAATTGGCTGCGTTACATGGAAATCAGCCGCTTGCGGGCGGATGTCAACGTTAGCCGTGACGGCGAACTGGATTTACTGGCGCATTTTATCGGCACCAATCCGCAAATCAATGCCCGACGCGAGGTCAGGCTGAATTATCACCATCAGGAAAATATTTTTATGCTGTGGCGCAGCCTGCGCTTTGGTCCCAATGTGGAACAGGCCCTGGAAAAACAGGCCACCGCCGCACCCGCCGGAACAGCAAGGAGAGAAAAATGAAAACAGGATACAGGCTGGCCGGACTCCTGCTGGCGCTCGGCACCGGCGCCTGCGTGCCGCGCATCGAGCTGGCGATGCCCAGCGAGCCGATTACCATTAATATGAACGTGAAAATCGAACACGCCATTACCATCGAGGCGGATAAGCAAAGCGTGGCGCTGCTGCAACCGACGCTGTGCCAGGCAGGGCGGCAGTGCCCGCCGGCGAAATAAAAAAACGCCGCCGGCGCAACCTTCTGTGCGGCGACACCAAGCCTGCCGCCGGTGAAACCCTTGCCGAGGCGACATTAAGCCTGCCGCCGGCAAGCGCCCTCTCAGGCGGCGATAAACTGGCTGATGGCGATTTTGGCCTCTTCCTGCGCCTTGCCGGCCACTTCCGGACCGTAGGCCACGCCTTCGGCAAACACGAATTGCACGTCGGTGATACCCAGGAAACCCAGCATCAGGCGCAGGTAAGACGTCACCAGATCGCTCGGGGTGTCTTTATGGATGCCGCCGCGGGTGGTCAGGATCACCGCTTTTTTGTTTTTCACCAGACCTTCAGGGCCTTGCTCGCTATAGCGGAAGGTTACGCCGGCGCGGGCGATAAGGTCGATATAGTTCTTCAACTGGGTAGAGATGTTAAAGTTATACATCGGCGCGGCAATCACGATCACATCGTTGGCCTGCAGTTCATTAATCAATTCATCGGATAAATCCAGCGCTTCCTGCTGACGCGGCGTCAGGGTCGCGTCAGCCGGGCGCAAGGCTCCGACCAGTTCGCCGTCCAGTACCGGCACCGGCTGGGCGG
This sequence comes from Acerihabitans sp., assembly GCF_036398755.1. NCBI lineage: Bacteria > Pseudomonadati > Pseudomonadota > Gammaproteobacteria > Enterobacterales > Pectobacteriaceae > Acerihabitans > Acerihabitans sp. Next base: position 14,541 of record NZ_DASWOM010000018.1, read on the forward strand.
CCAGATCGCGCAGCGTAATCTGGTCGCCGCCATGGGTTTCACGCCACTGTTCGATAAAAAAATCGGCCAATTGATTGGATTGGGAAAACGTGGCCAGAATACTTGATTTAAGAATTAACACTTTGCTCATTAGATGTTCCTTATAATTCAACAGGTCGATAACCCTCAGGCGTTGAGAAACACTGTATTGATTAACCCCGCTCAGTGATAGCGCAATAATTCGAGTTGTTTGTTCGAATTTCCTGAACGATGGGAAAGGCGGCTAAACCGGCGGCGCGGATATGGTAAACTAATGCCATAAGCACATTCCCTTCGGGCCGGAACAGCGCCAGTATCCGGCCGTGGTATAAGGCGCAGTATAAGGAAAGGTATCGTGAAGTCATCGCTGGCGGCACTGTCCGCTTCGCTGGAATCGGTTATGATCCGCGATAAAACAGTTTTACAAAGACGCCTGCAGGGGGCGCGGAAAGAGGCCCGTCCGGAGGCGCAAACCGCCATCGCCGAGCAAATCGCCGCCGATATCCGGGCGTCGGCGCAACGGGCCGCGAACCGCCTGGCCGCCCGTCCGGCCATTACGTATCCGGAAAACCTGCCGGTCAGCCAGAAACGTCAGGATATTCTCCAGGCGATCCGCGATAACCAGGTGGTGATCGTCGCCGGCGAAACCGGCTCCGGCAAGACCACCCAGATACCGAAAATCTGCCTGGAGCTGGGGCGCGGCATTACCGGTCTTATCGGCCATACCCAGCCCCGGCGCCTGGCGGCGCGCAGCGTGGCCGATCGTATCGCGCAGGAACTGGCGGTGCCTTTGGGCGGGGCGGTGGGCTATAAGGTCCGTTTTAACGATCAGATAAGCGACAATACCCTGGTCAAGCTGATGACCGACGGTATCCTGCTGGCGGAAATCCAGCAGGATCGGCAATTATTGCAGTATGACACCCTGATTATCGACGAAGCGCACGAACGCAGCCTGAATATTGATTTTATCCTCGGTTACCTGCATCAGTTATTGCCGCGCCGCCCGGATTTAAAAGTGATTATCACTTCGGCGACCATCGATCCGCAGCGTTTTTCCCGCCATTTCAATAACGCGCCGATTATCGAAGTCTCCGGGCGCACCTATCCGGTTGAGGTACGCTATCGGCCGGTGGTGGAAACGGAAGACGACGGCGATCGCGATGTATCCCAGGCCATTTTTGACGCGGTGGACGAGTTAAGCCGCGAGAAGCCGGGGGATATCCTGATCTTTATGAGCGGCGAGCGGGAAATACGCGACACCGCCGACGGCCTGAACAAGCTGAACCTGCCCCATACCGAGGTGCTTCCGCTTTACGCCCGCTTATCCAATAGCGAACAGAACCGGGTGTTCCAGTCGCACAGCGGCCGGCGTATCGTGCTGGCGACCAACGTGGCGGAAACCTCGTTAACCGTGCCGGGCATAAAATATGTCATCGATCCCGGCACCGCGCGCATCAGCCGCTACAGTTTCCGCACCAAAGTGCAGCGGCTGCCCATCGAGGCGATATCCCAGGCGTCCGCCAATCAACGCAAAGGGCGCTGCGGCCGTACCTCCGACGGTATATGCATTCGGCTGTATTCCGAGCAGGACTTTCTGTCGCGGCCGGAATTCACCGATCCCGAAATTCTGCGCACCCATCTGGCCTCGGTCATTTTGCAGATGACCGCGCTTGGCCTGGGAGATATCGCCGCCTTCCCGTTTGTGGAGGCGCCGGACAAACGGCAGATCCAGGACGGCGTGCGCTTACTGGAGGAACTGGGCGCGCTGGCGGAGGGATCCGAGCGCGGCTATCGCCTCAGTCCGTTGGGCCGCCAACTGGCGCAACTGCCGCTTGACCCGAGGCTGGCCAGAATGGTGCTCGAGGCGCGAAACAACGCCTGCGTGCGCGAAGTGATGGTTATCGCCGCGGCGCTGTCCATCCAGGATCCGCGCGAGCGGCCGATGGATAAAAAGCAAGCCTCCGACGAAAAACATCGCCGCTTTGCCGATAAGGAATCGGATTTCATCGCCTTCGTCAATCTGTGGGATTATATGCAGGAGCAGCAGAAGACGCTGACCTCCAGCCAGTTCCGCCGCCAGTGCCGGGTTGATTTTCTCAGCTACCTGCGGGTACGCGAATGGCAGGACGTCTACACCCAGCTGCGCCAGACGGTAAAAACCCTTGGCCTGCCGGTCAATACCCAGCCCGCGGACTATCGCGGCCTGCACTGCGCCCTGTTATCGGGACTGCTTTCCCATATCGGGCAAAAAGATGCTGAAAAGCAGGAGTACACCGGCGCGCGCAACGCCCGGTTCGCTATCTATCCCGGTTCGGGCCTGTTTAAAAAACCGCCAAAATGGACCATGGTGGCCGAACTGGTGGAAACCACCCGTCTGTGGGGACGGATTGCCGCGCGCATCGACCCGGAATGGATTGAGCCGCTGGCCCCGCACCTGGTCAAAAGCAGCTACAGCGAGCCGCATTGGGAAAAGGCGGCCGGCGCGGTCATGGCGGTGGAAAAAGTCACCTTGCTGGGGCTGCCCATCGTGGCGGGCCGCAAGGTCAATTACAGCGCCATTGACCCGGCGCTGTGCCGCGAGCTGTTTATCCGCTTTGCGCTGGTGGAAGGCGAGTGGCAGACCCGCCATGCGTTTTTCCATGCCAACCGCAAGCTGCTGACGGAAGTGGAGGAACTGGAGCATAAATCACGCCGCCGCGATATCCTGGTGGATGACGAGACGCTGTTTGCCTTTTACGACCGGCGCATCGGCGCGGACGTGGTGTCGGCCCGGCATTTTGACACCTGGTGGCGCGACGCGGCCAAACAGGACCCCGATCGGCTTAACTTTGAAAAAAGCATGCTGATTAATCCGGGCGCGGATGCGATAAGCGCCCTGGATTATCCTAACGTCTGGCACCAGGGCAATTTGAAATTAAAGCTTAGCTACCAGTTCGAACCGGGCGCCGACGCCGACGGCGTCACGGTACATATTCCGCTGCCGGTGCTTAACCAGGTGACCGCCGCCGGGTTTGACTGGCAGATCCCGGGCGTACGCCGGGAGCTGATCATTGCGCTGATTAAATCACTACCGAAACCGTTACGCCGTAACTTTGTCCCGGCGCCCAATTATGCCGACGCCTTCCTCGGCCGGGTCACGCCCGCCGACGGCCCGCTGCTGGATACGCTGGAACGCGAGTTCAAGCGCATGGCCGGCGTGGCCATCGATCGCGACGCCTGGCAATGGGACCAGGTGCCCGATCACCTGAAGGTCTCGTTCCGGGTGGTGGATGATAAACGCAAGACGCTGGGGGAAAGCCGCGATCTCGACGCGCTTAAGCTACAGCTCAAGGATAATGTGCAGCAAACTTTATCCGCCGTGGCCGACGACGGCCTTGAGCAGCGTGATTTGCACCTGTGGAGCTTCGGCGATTTGCCCGAACGCTATGAGCAAAAAAGAGGCGGTTATTCGCTCAAGGCCTATCCGGCGCTGGTGGATGAAAAAGACAGCGTGGCTATCCGCCTGTTTGAAACCGAGCACGACCAGCGCCGGGCGATGTGGCAGGGCATCCGGCGCCTGCTGCTGATCAACATCCCCTCGCCGATAAAATATCTGCATGAAAAATTACCGAACAAAGCCAAGCTGGGGCTATATTTCAACCCGTTCGGCAAAGTGATGGAACTGATTGACGACTGCATCATCTGCGGCGTCGACAAGCTCATCGAGCAGCGCGGAGGATTGATATGGCGGGAAGAGGAGTATGCCGGACTGCAGGAATACGTTCGCGCCAACCTGAACCCGACGGTGGTGGAAATTGCCGGGCAGGTGGAGCAGATCCTGACGGCGGTGTTCGCCATTAACAAGCGGCTTAAAGGACGGGTGGATATCAGCCTGGCCCTGGCGTTGTCGGATATCAAGGCGCAGCTGGGCGGCCTGGTGTATCGCGGTTTCGTCAGCGGCAACGGCTGGAAACGGTTGCCGGACACACTGCGTTATCTGCAGGCGCTGGAAAGGCGGCTGGAAAAACTGGCCAACGACGTGCATCGCGATCGCGCCCAGATGTTAAAGGTCGAACAGGTGCAGCAAACCTGGCGGCAGTGGCTGGATAAGCTGCCGCCGCTGCGGCGCGAGGATGAGGATGTCCGGGAAATCCGCTGGATGATAGAGGAGCTGCGGGTCAGCTATTTTGCCCAGCAGCTCGGCACGCCTTATCCCGTATCGGAAAAACGCATTCTGCAGGCCATGGAGCAAATACAGCCCTAATGCGCGAACCGGGCGTCTTGCGGTCCATGGCCCGGGACCGCTTGTGCGGCCGGGGTGGTCGCGCCGCCATCGCGTTTGCCGCGACGGGTCGATTCGGCAAGCGCCGACAGTTTGTCCTGGATGGCGGTAACCGCCAGCGCGCGGTTATCCGCCCGATAACGGTCCTTGCCCTGCGGGGCGGAACTCTGAATGGCGATCAAGCGCCAGCCGGTAAGGGTATACAGCATTAACGGCGAACCGCTGTCGCCCGGCAGGGTATTGCAGCGATGGGATAAAACCTCCGCCTGCGCCCAGCCTGTCACCTGGCAATCCTGATGGCGATATAGCGTATCCAGGTGATCCTCGGGATACCCGGCCTGGGTTACCTGGCGATTGACCTGCTTGAGCTGTAGGGTCAGTTCCTGGTGGTCGCCCTGCCATAGAGGCATCGGTTTGATTTTCTTGAAGGTTTTAGCCAGACGAATCAGGGCGAAATCGTACGCGGCCGCGTCCGGCGGCACTATCCAGCCGTCGCCGGACGGTTTCAGGCGTTGCCCCAGTTGTTTATCCACCAGGGTTTCAATGGCGCTGGTCTGATAACGCCAGAGCTGGTTTTCCGCCACGAAACGCAGCATCACCGCTTTATCGATAACGCCGCCCGCGGTCAGCACGCAATGACCGGCGGTCAACGCCAAATGCGGGGAAATCAGGGTGGCGGTGCACAGGTTGCCGCTGGCGGTCTCCACCTGGCCGATAGCCTGCCATGGCCACTCGTCCGGTTGGCTCACCTCTTGGCGATGATCGTGACCGAAAAACAGCGCTTTTTGCTCTTTGCTTAGCGCGGCCGACGCGGCGTTCAGGGTAGAAAGGGGCAACAGGCACCACAGCAACAGCGGAACAATACGCATAAACAAGCTTGCCTTATGATAAGTGCTGATATCATCCATGAAAAATATTCTCTCAATATAGCTTAAAACCCGGGATATATAGAGAAAAATCGTTGTGTTTCAGCACGCTAAAACGAATCGCCGTAGATGGGAAAAGTACGGTGACGACCGGCAAGGGAGGGGGATTAAATAAAAAAGAAGGCGCTGACCACCGCGCAAATAATCAGGCAACCAAGAATGATTTCATACATATAGCGGCGCAGCATAGACGAAACCTTAAGAAACCGACACCCGGCGAACCGGGTGTCGGTGAGTCAATAACAATGCGCTAAAATGACTATTTCATCAGCTCTGACAGCCGGCTTTCCAACTCCGGCCTGAATGGCGATACCGCCGGTTCAGGCGCGGCGCATCTTAAGATGCTGGAGTGGTGGTGGCAGCGGCAGCGGCCGGAGCGGCTTTCTTATGCTGCACTTTTTTCACGTGTTTTTTAGCGGCTTGGGCAGTCTGCGCCGGGGCGGCTTTCTTGACTTTCTTCACGTGTTTTTTAGCGGCCTGGGCAGTTTGCGCAGGGGCGGCTTTCTTCACTTTCTTCACGTGTTTCTTGTGAGTAGTCGTGGTGGTTTTAGCCGGTGCGGCGGTGGTGGTGGTAGTGGTGGTCGCTGCAGGAGCGGTAGTGGTGGACGTCGTGTCAGCGGCAAACGCAGCGGTGGACAATCCCATGGCGGCAGCAATAACCAGTGCAAGTACTTTTTTCATTGTCAAATCCTCAGAATTGCGGTTTCTATTTACAACCCCGATTCGGGGCCGGTGAAGCTACAATAGGGATTAACCGCCGCGTTGTCCGTGAGTGTTTGGTTTCGGCGTGTAACCTAATGTACGGCGGAGCGGAACGCCGGTGTACCAGGGTGATCTCGCTATTTTAGTTACAACATCCAATACGGGTGGTTATCACGCCCACATCGGCAACCGAGACCGCCTGTCATCACGCAGGCCGGGCAGGCTACAATGGGCTTTTAAGCGCCGGCGGGCCGGATGTGCCCAGCTTTATCGGCCAGCGGTATAAAAAGCTGGCTCCGCCTAATGGACTTTCGTTCACCGTGACCTGGCCTTCGTGCGCCAGGGCGATGGAGCGCACGATCGCCAGCCCCAGCCCACAGCCGCCGGTGGTGCGGTCCCTGCTGGGATCGAGCCGGACAAAAGGCTCGAAAACCCGCTGGCGCTCTTCCTCGGGGATACCCGGGCCATCGTCGTCAACCTGCAGGAAACCAAAGCCCTTTTCGATGCCGAGCCTGACTATCACCGCCTCACGGCAATAACGCAGGGCGTTGTTCACCAGGTTATCCAGGACCCGTTCCATTAAACGCGCATCGACCTGGCCGAAATTGCCGGGGGCGGCGATCTCCTGGCCGATTATTCGTTCAGGGTGCAATAACCTGATATCCTTGAGTTTTTCCGTCAGCCAGCCCGGCAAGTCCATCGGGGCCAGGTTCAGCGTGACCTGCGGCCGGTCCAGCCGGGCGAAGGTTAACAATTCGTCTATCAAGCCTTCCAACTGGCTGACGTCATGATTAAGACGTTCCTGCTCCGAGGTGGACAGGCCTTCACTCATGGCCAGCCGATAGCGGAGCCGCACCAAGGGCGTGCGCAGTTCATGGGCGATATTATCGATAAGCAGTTTTTTACTGGCAATCAAGGTATTCACATTGTCCGCCATCTGGTTAAACGCCACCCCGAGACGCAGCAGGCTCGATGCGCTGTCAAAATGAATGCGCTCATCCAGGAACCCCGCCCCCAGCCGCTGGGCCGCCGTTTCCAGCCTCAGCATGTCTTGCCAGTGCGGCCGCATCCAGATAAATACCGGAAACGCCAGTGACAGCCCGATAAAGACCAGCAGCGCCAGATCCAATAACCGCATTTCATGGATAAAAAACAAATAGGGAATAGGGCCGACGGCCAGCACATAATTGCTGCGCGGTATGCGCTGGATAAAGGTGTATTCATCGTCCAGGGCGACAATTTCGCCGCGTTTGAGGCGCAGATCGTCATGCGCATTCAACTGGTATTTTTTCAGCGGTTCAATGTGCAGTTTGAACGACAGGTTCAGGTCCAGCTTGTTGATGGTTTTATTCCAATCGCGCGGCGGGGTGGCCCGCAGTTCGTTGCGCATCAAATAAATCGAGCTTTTCATCAGGTCGTCCATCGACTTCCTGCCGGCGCGTTCGGCCGTCACCTTATATACCAGTCCGACCAGTAAGGTCATGACCAGGAAGCAGACGAACAGCAGCAGGTAGAATTGAATGAACAGTTTCCTCATGACCCGGTCTTCTCCCAGGCATTCGGCGCGAACAGGTAGCCTTTGTTGCGCACGGTTTTGATGCGGAACGGTTCCAGCGCGTTATCATAAAGTTTTTTACGCAAACGGGAAATGGCCACGTCGATACTGCGGTCCAGTCCATCATAACTTACGCCGCGCAGCGTCTTCAGCAGAGCCTCGCGATCCATAATATGGCCGGCATGGGTGGCAAGTTCCCATAACAGCTCAAAATCCGAGGTCGACAGCAGGATGGTCTCCGCGCCCAAAATGACCTCGCGATTAATCAGGTCGATGCTCAGCAGGCCGAAGTGCAAAACGCTGCCGGACGCGGCCGGCGTCTGGGCGGCGGGGCGCGGGATCAGTGGGTTCTGTCGCAGGTGCAGGCGCAGGCGCGCCAACAGAACCGCCGGCGGCGTCGTTTTTAGAATATAGTCGTTCGCCCCCATCTCCAGGGCCAGGATATGATTCATATCGCTGTCCAGGGAGGTCAACAGCACGATCGGACCGTTGTATACCGGGCGTAGATCGCGGCAAATGGTCATGCCGTCCTTGCCGGGCAAAAGGATATCCAGCAGCACCAGATCGGGATTAAGGCGGGTTATCACCTCCTGCGCCCGGTCGCCGCGGGGTTCTATGGTCACCTCGAAGTCGTGTTTACTTAACCACGCTGCTATCAGGTTGCCGACCTCGGTATCATCTTCAACAAAAACGATCGTGTTCATAACGCCAATAATCTGCTTGAAAAAAGGGAAGGGTCATCGGTTGCCGCCATGAGCATACCGCCTGTATCGATGTTGCGCTATCGGATAAGCGTTAATGGTTTTTACCGGCGCTCATTCGCCTATTATTGATCCCGATATGCTATAGTTATCGCCACTTTTTCGATCATGGGCATCCAACTTCGGTTGGTCACGAGAGGAACAGGCTAGATGGCTAATCATCTGCTTGCCACTGCCGGTCAAGGCGAAAAACTCTGCTTTGATTATACGAATTACCTGTCGGCAAGTTGCAAAAAACGCTGGAGTTTCATCGACGCGATTTATGGCGTAATGCCTATTTTCGGCATCGTCACCAAAACCCCGCAGCGGTCTGTCAATACGCGGCAGGAGTTGCTGAAAGCCCTGGCGCTGCAGGTACTCTCCACCCAGGTCAATGATGAAACCAATGTCATCAGGCTGATTGCCCTGGCGCAACAGCAGGGTATCGGGCAGTTTGATATCACCTTGCCGTATTCGCTCGATAGCGCGCAGCTCGGCGTAATCCAGCGGGAGTTCGGCGAGCGGCTGCTGCTCAATCAGCATGACGAGCGCCTGTCCGTGGAGCTGCCGCTGTCAAGTGAAAACCCCGCCGCCTATTGCCCTCAATAAAAATGGGCAAGTTTCCTTGCCCACCTTGTCGCGCTTCATTTTCCCCGCCCATCGCCCCGCCCAACGTCTGCGATCGGATGAGCCGGTGTGCTATTTGAACAAATCGGCGCTGACGGTCAGGTTGCCGCCGCTCTGGTTCTGTTCCCATTGGCGGGTGATGTGATAGTACTTGGCGCCTTTTTTCGCGCCGAGGCGGGCGACTTCATGCGCCACGTCGGTGGAGCTGTTGTAGTGCCCGGTGAAGGTCACCGAGTCGAAAGGCACCATTTGCGCGGCGGTGATCTTGTTGACTTCCTGCACCTTGGTGCCGTCGGGCAGCGTTACGGTGTAACGGCCGCCGGTGGTGGACTGGGTTTCATAGAAACGGCCTACGGTACGGCTTGGCGACTCGGAAGAGGCCACCCCCGGGATTTCCACCTTGGCGGCGGCGGCGCCGCCGGCGGCCAGGGCGGCTTTACCCGCCTGCGAATCGGCCGGGATGGCGTCCGGGCTTTGCACTACGCGTTTGGCGGCGTCGGCTTTATAGACATAGGCGGTAACATACTGATTGCCGCCTTCGTTGGCGTCGATCTGGCGAACGATATAAAAGGATGCCGCTCCCTTGGCCTGGGCGGCTTTGGAAATTGCATCGTTGATATCGGGCTGGCTATGGAAAAAACCTTTGACGCTGACCGTATCATAAGGCTCCAGCAGGTTGGCCTCCTGGCGCGGCAGCTCTTTCACCCCATTGAAATAACGGTATTTTGTTTCCTGCGAGGCGGCAGGGGCGTCCTTATGGTACAGGTCCGCGGTGACGCGCCAGTTGCCGCTGTTATTGGCGTCGTTAATGCCCTGGATATAATAGGCATAGGCACCCTTGGCGTCGGCGCGGCGTGAAATTTCGTCGGCGGCGTCGCCGATGGCGTTAAACCGTCCGGTAATGGTAATCCTGTCAAACGGCTGCAGACTGGCGGCTTTTTCCGGCGTCAGCTCTTGGGCTGCCTGCGCGGATAAGGCGGTCAATGTGAGTAATGCAGAGACCAAAAATGTGTTCTTCAGCTTCATAAACAATCCTTTCGACAAACGCTTTCAGGCTAAACATGCTGAACTGTTGATGTATAACAGATTAGCTGGCGATTATGGCATGTAATAATGGTGAGTGTCTCAGCAATTTATGTCACTGTGCATAACAATTACTTGAGCAGGGGCAAACAGTACGTCATTTTTATGCGAAAATGCTGTTTGCCAGCACAAAATATAGACCAGTGAAACTATTTTAAGTAGGTTGTTGTGTGGCTATTGTAGGGTGATCCCAGGGTCTACCGTATGACAGATTTGACTTTTGGGTCAGGATGACGGTTATCTTTAAAAAAACAGTTTAAAAAGGGAAAGCTATGCGTATTGGTGTACCAAAAGAACGCCTGGCCAATGAGGCCCGCGTTGCCGCAACGCCTAAAACGGTTGAGCAACTGCTCAAGCTGGGTTTTACCGTGGCGATTGAAAGCGGCGCCGGCAAACTGGCCAGTTTCGAAGACGCGGCCTTTCTGGCGGTCGGCGCCTCTGTTACGGATACCGCCGATGTCTGGCAGTCCGATATCATCCTCAAGGTAAATGCGCCGTTGGATGACGAAATCCCGTTGATCAAACAGGGCGGTACGCTGGTCAGTTTTATCTGGCCGGCACAGAACCCGACGCTGCTGGAAAAACTCAGCAGCCGCAATATCACCGCGATGGCGATGGATTCGGTGCCGCGTATTTCGCGTGCGCAGTCTCTTGATGCCCTGAGCTCCATGGCCAATATCGCCGGCTATCGCGCGATAGTGGAGGCCGCGCATGAATTTGGCCGCTTCTTCACCGGCCAGATTACGGCGGCGGGTAAGGTACCCCCGGCCAAGGTGATGATTATCGGCGCGGGCGTCGCCGGGCTTGCCGCCATCGGCGCGGCGGGCAGCATGGGCGCCATCGTGCGCGCCTTCGATACCCGGCCCGAAGTCAAGGAGCAGGTCCAGAGCATGGGCGCGGAATTCCTTGAACTGGATTTTGAGGAAGTGGCGGGCAGCGGCGATGGTTATGCCAAGGTGATGTCCGAGGCGTTTATCAAAGCCGAAATGGCGCTGTTCGCCGCCCAGGCGCAGGATGTTGATATTATCGTCACTACCGCGCTGATCCCCGGCCGGCCGGCGCCGAAGCTTATCACCAGGGAGATGGTGGCTTCGATGAAGCCGGGCAGCGTGATTGTCGATCTGGCCGCGCAAACCGGCGGCAACTGCGAACTGACCGTGGCTGATACCATCACCGTCACCGACAACGGCGTGCGGATAATCGGTTATACCGATCTGCCGAGCCGTTTGCCGACCCAGTCCTCCCAGCTCTACGGCACTAACCTTGTCAACCTGCTGAAACTGTTGTGTAAAGAAAAAAACGGCGAGATCCTGGTGGACTTCGACGATACGGTGATTCGTGGCGTGACGGTCGTCAAGGACGGCGAACTGACCTGGCCGGCTCCGCCTATTCAGGTGTCCGCCCAGCCGCAGCAGGCCGCCGCCGCGCCGCTGCCGAAACCGGCCGCCAAACCCGGTTCGCCGGCCCTGAAATACGCACTGATCGCGCTGGCGATTATTTTGTTCGGCTGGCTGGCCAATGTGGCGCCGCGTGATTTCCTGTCGCATTTCACCGTGTTTGCCCTGGCCTGTATTGTGGGTTATTACGTCGTCTGGAACGTGAGTCACGCGTTGCATACCCCGCTGATGTCGGTAACCAACGCCATCTCGGGGATTATCGTTGTTGGTGCGCTGCTGCAAATCGGCCATGGCGGATGGGTTTCTTTTCTTTCCTTTATTGCCGTGCTGATTGCCAGTATCAATATTTTCGGTGGTTTCACCGTGACTCAGCGCATGCTGAAAATGTTCCGTAAAAATTAAGGGGTAAACCCATGTCTGAAGGATTAGTGACGGCGGCGTATATAGTTGCCGCTATTTTATTTATTTTCAGCCTGGCGGGGTTGTCCAAACACGAAAGCTCAAGGCAGGGCAATCTGTTTGGGGTATGCGGAATGGCGATTGCGCTTATCGCCACCATTTTTGGCCCCCATGCCGGCAATATCGGCTGGATCATCGTCGCCATGGTGATAGGCGGCAGCATCGGCGTTTATCTGGCGCGCAAGGTCGAAATGACCGAAATGCCCGAACTGGTGGCAATCCTGCACAGCTTCGTCGGCCTGGCCGCGGTGCTGGTGGGTTTTAACAGCTATCTCGACCATGGCGACATCATCAACCCGGTAATGGAAAATATCCATTTGACCGAAGTGTTTTTAGGCGTCTTTATCGGTGCCGTGACCTTTACCGGTTCAATCGTGGCGTTTGGTAAACTGCGCGGCAAAATTTCCTCGCGTCCGCTGATGTTGCCGTATCGTCATCATATGAACCTGGCCGCCCTGGTGGTGTCGTTTCTGTTGCTGGTGATGTTCGTCAAGACCGGCAGCGTCGCCCTGCAATCCATCGCGCTGCTGTTGATGGTCATTATCGCACTGGTGTTCGGCTGGCACCTGGTGTCTTCCATCGGCGGCGCCGATATGCCGGTGGTGGTGTCGATGCTCAATTCCTACTCGGGATGGGCGGCGGCGGCGGCGGGTTTTATGCTCAGCAACGATTTGCTGATCGTGACCGGCGCGCTGGTGGGCTCCTCGGGGGCGATTCTGTCTTATATCATGTGTAAAGCCATGAACCGTTCATTCCTCAGCGTGATTGCCGGCGGTTTCGGCACCGACGGCGCAGGCTCCGGCGAAGAAACCGAGATGGGGGAATATCGCGAGACCACGGCGGAAGACGTGGCCGAACTGTTAAAGAATTCCAGTACCGTTATCATCACCCCTGGCTACGGCATGGCGGTGGCTCAGGCGCAGTATCCGGTGGAAGACATTACGGCCAAACTGATTGCCCGCGGCGTCAAGGTGCGTTTCGGCATTCATCCGGTGGCGGGACGTTTGCCCGGTCATATGAATGTGCTGCTGGCCGAGGCCAAGGTGCCTTACGACGTGGTGCTGGAAATGGATGAGATCAACGATGATTTCGCCAGCACCGACACCGTGCTGGTCATCGGCGCCAACGATACCGTTAACCCGGCGGCGCAGGAAGATCCGCACAGTCCGATTGCCGGCATGCCGGTGCTGGAAGTGTGGAAAGCGCAGAACGTTATCGTGTTCAAACGGTCCATGAACACCGGCTACGCCGGCGTGCAAAACCCGCTTTTCTTCAAGGAAAACACCCAGATGCTGTTTGGCGACGCCAAAGCCAGCGTCGAGGCGATTTTGCGCGCGTTATAAGGTGATTGGTCACGTGCGGTGAGTTCAGAAGGGGCGCATGTGCGCCCCTTCTGGCCGCTTGCCGGCACCCGGCGCTACCTACAACCACCGAACGCACGGCAAACGAAAACCACGCCGAGCCGGCATAAGCCGACAAGGCCTCTATTATTCGTACTTATCGCCGCCCTCAAGCGTCACCGGCGAGACATAATCATCCGGTTTAATCGCCAGCAAATCGCATTTCAGATGGTCGATCACCAATTCGGTGGTATTGCCGATAAACGCGGCGGAAAACCCGGTGCGGCCGATGCTGCCCAGCACCACCACTCCGGCGTCCAGATGCTCGGCCAAATCGGGGATAACTTCCTCCGGCAGGCCTTTTTCCACATGGGTGAATTTTTCATCCAGCTGGAATTTCTGGCGCAGGCTTTTCATTGCGATCAGATGTTGGCCGCGAATGGCGTCGTTATAAACGCTGGGATCAAAATCCGGCAGTTCTATGGCGATATTGATGGGCGTAACCGGGTAGGCGCCCACCAAATGGACCTCGGTCTGGTTAACCTGCTTCGCCAGCGCCAGGGTCTCGGTGACCAGCTTGATATTCAATGGGTCGTGATAGGGTTCTTCGCCGGAAAGATTGACCGCCACCAGCGCTTTGCCGCCTTCCGGCCAGGGTTGATCCTTGACCATCCACACCGGGCAGGGACATTTGCGCAGCAGATGCCAGTCGGTGGGGGTAAATATCACGGATTCAAAACGATCGTGCTGGTGGGCCATTTTCAGCACCAGGTCGTGTTTGTGGGCGATGACTTCCTGGATGATGGCTTCAAACGGACGGTTATGCCACACCACCTTGATATCGATGGGCACGCCGCTGCTCAGGTAATGCTGGCACTGTTCCTCTATCCAGGCGGTACGCTGGCTGATAACGCCCTGGCGCATTGCGGTGCGCTCGTCAGGCGAGAGCAGGGTGGTCATTTCGTAGGAAAAATCGTAGATGGGCAGGAAGGCTTTAATGGACCCCCCCAACTGATGCACCAGATACACGGCCCGGCGAAGGGCGGGCTGATCATCCTGGTTAGGATCGATTGCGACTAACAGGTTGCGATACTTGGCCATTTGAAGACTCCTCTTTTCTGCAATGCCACAGAATAGGAGAAGAGTAACTCATTGCAACAAACACGGACAGAAGAGAAGTGAAGCCGGATCGATAAAATGAGAATTATGTCCCCGGCCGGGGGTTATCCGTCTTGTATCAACTCACTTTTTGCGGCGTGCCGGCCAGCTCCGACAAGGCTTCGCCGTCTTCGATGGTTATGTATTTGCCTTTTACCGCCAGCATGCCGCTTTTCTGGAAACGGCCCAACAGTCGGCTGATGGTCTCGACGGTCAGTCCAAGATAGTTGCCGATGTCGCCCCGGGTCATGGTCAGGCGAAACTCACGGGGTGAAAAACCGCGCTGGGCAAAACGGCGCGACAGATTGTAGACAAAAGCCGCCAGGCGTTCCTCGGCGTTCTTTTTGGACAGCAGCAGGATCATGTCCTGATCGCCCTTAATCTCACCGCTCATCAGGCGCATCATCTGCTGGCGCAGGTTGGGCATTTTGCCGGATAAATCGTCAAGGGTTTCGAAGGGGATTTCACACACCATGGAGGTTTCAAGCGCCTGGGCAAAGCTTGGATGCTGGCCGGCGCCGATGGCGTCAAAGCCCACCAGGTCGCCCGCCAGGTGGAAGCCGGTAATCTGCTCGTCGCCCTGTTCGGTGATGGTATAGCTTTTGATGGTACCGGAGCGGATGGCGTAAAGCGACTTCAATTCATCGCCGGCCTTGAACAGCGCCTGGCCTTTCTGGATGGGTTTCTTGCGCTCAATGATATTGTCCAACTGGTCAAGCTCGTGTTCATTGAGCGTAAAAGGAATACATAATTGGCTGATACTACAATCCTGACAGTGGATCGCACAACCGCCAGACTGGATTCGTCTGATAATACGCTTTTCCTGAATGATCATATCTCGCCGCTCATGCATTACTTGATTTGGGTCAATTTTACCACCAATTGGTGTCGATGATAAAGTGTCCAGCGACACTGGTGCACATTTAGCTAAAATATCTCTTGGGCACGGGGCATTTTGCCGGTGGGTTTTGCATTTTAAAAGGTGTAAGGTAAAAAAATATGCGGGTGAAACACCTTTAACATCAGGGGATAACAGTATGGGACGGACGGTGGGCATTATCGGCGCGGGCCATGTGGGCGCCGATACGGCATTTTCCCTGGTGACCCAGGGGCTGTGCGACGAAATTGTGTTAATCGACAATAATGAGGCCAAGGCGCGCAGCCAGGGCCTGGAACTGCGTGATATGGCGTCACTGGTGCCCTCCAGGGTAAATATCCTCGTTAATGATTATGCCGCGCTGCGGCGGGCGCGGATAGTGGTGATGGCGATCGGGCCGACGACGCTGCTGCGCGAGGATCGGATGGAGGAACTGCTTGAAACCAGCGCCACGGTCAAGCAGGTGGTGCCGCTGATTATGGCGAGCGGGTTTAACGGGGTCATCATCAGCATCACCAACCCCTGCGATGTCATCGCCGCCGTCATCCAGCGGGAAAGCGGCCTGCCGGCGTCCAGGGTGTTCGGCACCGGCACGTCGCTCGACACCGCGCGCATGAAACGGGTGGTCGGCGAGTTTTTCGGGGTGGACCCCAAAAGCGTCAGCGGCTACGTGATGGGCGAACACGGTGAATCCCAATTTGTCGCCTGGAGCACCGTGCGTATCGGCGGACGGCTGGTCAGCGAATGGGACGGCGATAAACAACCCGATCTGCCGGCAATGAAAGACCAGGTGCGCGCGGGCGGCTGGGACATACTGCTGGGCAAGGGCTGGACCAGTTTCGGCATCGGCACCGCCACGGCGCGGCTGGTCGACGCGGTATTGTCCGGCGCCGACACCGTCTTCCCGGTGTCGGCGTGGGATGAACGGGAAGGGGTGTATATCGGTCAACCCGCCATCGTCGGCGTCGGGGGCATCGGGCGCGCGTTGCCGGTGGCGCTGACCCAGGATGAGCAACGGGCGTACGCCGCGTCGGCCAGGGTGATCGGCCGCGCCTTCGCGGCCCTCTGATCCATGGCTGGTTAACACAAGGGCGATAGCGGCATCGCCCCGACAAGCGCGAGTGACAACAATGACCTGTAATGATGAAGAGTTGTTTAAAGAGGCCATGGACGATGTCAAACCGCTAAAGGATCCGGCCGGGGTGGTTTTTTTGCGGCATAAGCCCGCGGCGACGAACCGTCGGCCCGACGAGGACGTCGCCGAAAATTTTCTCATCACCGCCCTGCATGAGGTGATCCCCCTCGATTTTCCCCTGAGTTACAAGCGGGACGGCATACAGCAAGGCGTGCTGGATAAGCTGAGCGCCGGCCATTACGCCATCGAGGCCAGCCTGAACCTGACGCGCTCGCCGGTGGAAAGCTGCCGCAGGGAACTGTTTGACTTTATACTGCGCATGCGCCGCCAGGGTGCGCGCACGCTGTTGATTATTCACGGGAAAGGGCGCAATAACCACAGCCACGCCAATATTGTGCGCAGCTTCGTGGCGCGTTGGCTGGCGCAGTTCGATCAGGTGCAGGCGTTTTGCTGCGCGCAGGCTTATCACGGCGGCACGGGCGCCTGCTACGTGGCGCTGAAAAAATCCGACATTGCCCGCGGCGAGAATCGCGAGCGCTTTGCCCGCCGGGGGCGTTAATTAAAGAGGACAAAGACATGCCAGATTGGAATCCCACGCTTTACCGCCAATTTGAAGCGGAACGCACCCGCCCGGCGCTGGAGCTGCTGTCACGTATTCCGCTGACGGCGCCTGCGCGCATCACGGATCTCGGCTGCGGCCCGGGCAATTCCACCCAGGGGCTGCATGAGCGCTTCGCGCAGGCGGCGGTAACCGGTATCGACAGCTCGGCCGCCATGCTCGACGACGCGCGGGCGCGCCTGCCGCACTGCCGGTTCAGCCAGGAGGATATCACCGCCTGGCGGCCGGCCGCGGCCCAGGATATTATTTATGCCAACGCGTCGCTGCAATGGGTTGCGGATCATGAAACCCTGTTTCCCCGGCTGTTTTCCCTCACGGCGCCGGGCGGCTGCCTGGCGGTGCAGATGCCGGATAACCGCGACGAGCCGAGCCACGGCGAAATGCGGCGCATCGCCCAGGAAATGCCCTGGCGCCAGTATATCGGCGAGGCGGCGGGCATAAGAGTGAGGATATTACGCGCGCAGCAGTATTATGATTTACTGGCGCCCGAAGCCGTGGCCGTGGATATCTGGCGCACCACCTATTTTCATGTCATGCCGTCGGTGGGGGCAATTGTGGAATGGCTGCGCGCCACCGGCCTGCGTCCCTTCCTTGAACGGCTGGACGCCACGCTGCAGTCCTCGTTTATCGAGCGCTATCGCCAGGCGCTGGTTAGCGCTTATCCGGCGCGCGCCGATGGCACGGTATTGCTGGCGTTCCCGCGCCTGTTTATCGTCGCCACCCGGCCAGGTTAAGTCCCCAATAGCGGGTGTGCGGTATATATCGCGCCACCAGCGGCGTCACTCAAGGCCGCTGTTTTTGCGCGCGTAAATACCGCTACGCCTTTATCACCTTTTCACTGACTCTACCGGAGCTTATTTGCCGCCGGGAGTTCGCCATGCCGGCGCTGAAGGCAAAATTTAACTAAAGAGTGAGACACTGATCAATTTTTTTCATTAGCCCATTAAAATCTAAACGTCGATAATTACCCGCACAAACGCTAATGCGGTCAATATAATTTTTCCTTGCAGGAATAATATAGTCGACTAATAATAATATTTAACATGGGGAGGTTTATGAAATTTGCAGAAGAAAAGTATCCTTGTTATACCAACACTGCTGAAAATATATCCGATTCATTCGCCATCAAGTTTTGCTTATCCAAAAATTCGATATTACGACGTAATTTTCAAAACGCCAGGAACAGCGGTGAAAAATTATCATTACGGTACGCATCGGTTCCCGACGCCCTTAATACCCTAGACGACAGAAAGGAAACAGCGCCAGCCCTGTCGACATTCATGCTGCGCCGCACTCAAGCGTTATCCGATGTAGGCGATGAGCCTGAAATCGTGCAAATAAAAAGCAAACTGGACTATCATCTTGTCGGCGCGGATTATGCGTTTAATGCCTCTGAGTATGTTTATAGCGGTTCACTGCGCGATGGTTTTTTTTTGCAGCAGGGCATAACCCTTGATCGGGAAGACCGGTTGTTGCTGGTAAAGGGAAAACAAAAAGACTTTATCAAGAGCTACTGGCAGAAGGTTCAGGGCACAAAAAAATTTTATATTGCCAGGATCGATTTCGGTGAGTACGGCGATCTTCGATTTGATCGATTAACCATCAATGATAAAGGTCACCTGATTGCGAAAAAAAAAGACAAAGATGATTATTATAAAATAAGATTGGGCACGGACGGAACGGCGACCACGCTGGACGGCGATACGGGTTGCGACACTGCTTTTAGCATAACCGTTTCATTGGTGAAACTGCCGCAACAGTCGTGGATGCCGGAGGACCTGCGTTTTAACATCCATGAGCAGGCTACGGTTGAATTGGCATTTAAACAAGGCACGCTTTATCTTGTGACATCCACCGGGCCGGGTGAGGGTCAGGAACCGGAAAAGCATGAAACAAAACTCAGTTTACCCTTATCCCGTTCGGCAAAAATCTTATCCGTTGCAAAAATACTCAATATGGCCAAGCTCACCGTCGAACACAACGGCCTGATAAATATTTATTATGTGAATCCCAAGCATGTGGATACCGTAAATGCCCGTATCAGGCATTTAAGCCAGAAACCGCCGCAAAATTTTTATTCAGGTTCGGGAACCGATTCTTATGAACGAGTTTATTCAGGCCAGCCTTTTGCCGGCAGGCGCTGGGACAAATTCAGCAGCCGATGGATCCCATTACTGTCAAAAACCATTGATAATTACAGGGTAAATATACAGCGCGCCCGAACATTCCAATACCTCGGAGATAGGCGCCGTGCCGTCATTGCGGCGGTGCAAGCGGTCGATCCCTGTATACAGATCCTGGCGCGCCCGATCGCCAGAAAACTAAAGCCTACCCAGCGCACGGAAGCGCCACAAACACCGCCTCATGAATTGACCGGGGAGTTTGGCGAAATAAGTAGATTTGTAAACAATGACAGAATGAATCAATTATATGCTTCAGCCTCAGCTTACCTTAACCTCAAGCCCCAGATCATCGCCAAGATAAAACACACGTTATCACTGCTGGAAGAAAACGATTCCATATCACTGAATAAATCGTTTGATGCTTCGTTTTTTATAGGGTTAGCCGTGGCCGGCCCGCCCTTTATGCCAGGTTTTTTTGCCGGCTTTATGGCCCGCTTCAGTCGGGGAAAAGCCTTAACGCTGACTAAAAACGCCCAAGGAAACATAAGATTCAATTATAATAAAATTAATTATAAGACATTTATTTCAATTTTTGGTACAGGTCAAGGCCTGGAGGATAATTGTAAACTGATACGTTACAATAACATTGATTTTGCAACATTTCTGCCCTTCGAGGCCAATGCCATTCTGGTAACCAATAAAGACACCGAAATAAATGTCAGCGTCGATGTTCCTTGGCAGTATATGGACGTGATGCTCGACGCCTTATTCAATCCAGGAAACGCAGGTGAGGATATCGGTATATTAACCCGGCAGGCGGTAAAAAAATCCGGCGCCAGCATGGGGGCCACCTTGTTGTTGGAAGCCAAAAGCGAGCTGCGTGCCCAGGTAGGCTTCATGGCCAATCCCGAGACCTTTCTGGTGTTGCCGCGCACCGGTTCCGGAATAGGCGGCTCGGTGAATTTTTTTGATATCAATAAGCAAACTGATGAGGTAGTCACTTATTCATCCACTACCCCCGACCATAACAGGCAGGTTAACCTGCAGCAAAATTATTTTTCCCTCTCCCTGTATTGCTACCAGGAGAGTAAAATCATGCCTATTGCCATGGTCAGCACCCCGAACAATACTCTGCTGTGTTTTCCGTTACCCTTAACCGAGGAGTTAAAGCAAACGCTGCCCGCCACCCGCAATGTCCTGGCGAGATATTTCCGCTTGGACGGCACCACGTTGAAAATCGAGTCAGACCCGCTGGTGTCATTGCAGACAGGCGAGGTTGCAAAGGGAGGGCAGCAGGAAACGGAACCGGCATTTAACCTGATAGCCAACGAGCTGAAATACGTGATTTCCGGGTTTTCGAAAATGTTGCCCCAACCTGTTGGCGAAAAAATAGAGGCGCTCAGCAAAGACATCAAAAATGCCGTAGATCGCTTCCACGGTTACCAGACGGTGAAGCAGGGAAAACAAATCAGTACCTTTATTTTATCCCAGGGAGATTACCAGCGGAATTTGCGGCTATTAAAACAACAAAAAAACGCCAAAATCGCTCTTTTTCCCCAACCGGTCAAGCCCCAGAGGCGGGGGTTGAAACAATCACTCCGGTTCTGGACCAGAAATACCACCCTCGGCGAATATTACAAAAAAAAATCGATTGCCACGTCTGGCGCTGATCGGGGACAGCGCTATCATACCGTCGATTTTATCCGCGCCGTGGAGAATTATTCAGGCCGGAGCAGTAGGGATAGCATGGGCAAGCGCTCCGAGGTGCTGGCTATCGCCACCTATAAAATCCAGAAACAGGTGATAAGACAAATATACGACGAATTTATCGCCATGCTTAACATGATTATGTTGGCGCTCGCGGCCGGTAAAAATTATGATGCGGCCATCAAACGGCTGGAATATCTTTCCACAATCTGCAGTCTGAAGTACGCGGGGACAAGCCCGGTGTTCCAGCTCGATCATATCCGGCTGGTGAGACAAAATACCCTGGCATCGCATATCAGCACGGTGCCCTGCACCATTTTGAATGTGGCCTCGAAGAACGAAATAACCTATACCGCCTCGCTCGGCACCCTCAGGTTTATGTACCGCAATAAAGAGGTGTTCCCTTATGACCTGACCTCATCGCTGAAGATCATGCCCGATCTGTTTTTTTAAACCGCCCAATTGTCTTTAAGTAGACTAATTGTATTAATTAGTCCATACTGATACCAAGATGATAACGGAGGACACCGCCATGTCTTTGCCGCAAAAACTACCGCTTCACGAAGACAAAAGACACGCCGCCGCCGTCGGGCTTAAAACGGTCATGGCCATTCTTGATAAATGGGGAGCCAGCCCTGAACAGGCGCAGTCCATTTTGCAGATATCAAAAGCGTCCTATTATAAATTCAGGAAGGATCCGGCCGCCGCACTGCTGACCAACGATCAGTTGGAACGGCTGAGCTACCTGCTGAATATCCATGCCTCGCTGCGCACGCTATTTGAGAACCCCGAAAATGTGTATGGTTTTATGTCGCTGAACAACCATAATCCTTACTTTAACGGGCGCAGACCGCTGGATATGTTAAGCACCGGCCACTTCGGCACCTTATACGAAGTCCATAAACAGCTGGACGCGCTGCGGGGGGGTCAATGGTAATCATGGACACGCCCGGCTTGCCCGCCTTGGAGATCGCGCAACAGCGCGGCTACCGGCTGATCAATTCCAAATATCCGCCGATTGCGTTATTTGAGGACGTGGCCGACGAGTCAGAATTCGACATCCTTTATACGCTGCAGGCATTAACCAACCCCAGGCTGAAAAATGAAACCGGCGACCTGGCGTATTTGGCCGCGGGGGAAATCCCTTTCGGCATTGCGGGATGTTCCTACGCGGTAGCGCCGTTTACCCATGTCAATCCGCAGGGCAGCCGTTTTTCCGACGGCACGTTCGGCATGATGTATCTTGCCGATGAGATGGCCACCGCCCTGGCTGAGGTGACCTATCACCAGGAACGCTACTGGCAGTTTATCGAAGGACTTAAATATGATCGCCTGGTGATGCGCAGCCTGGTGTTTATCTTCGACCCCGCGCCCGCCCTTGACGCATTGGCCTTGCCGTTTTCCGACCCGGTTTACGATCCGCTCAGCTATAGCGCTGCCCGGGGGTTGGGCCGATCTATAAAGGCCACTGGCTGTAGCGCGCTGCGCTATCGTTCGGTTCGCCGGCCGGGCGCGGTCTGCTGGGGTCTTTTTACCCCGAAAGGGGTGAAAAGCGTGCAACAGAGCGCGCATTATGAATTTATCTGGGACGGCGAAAGGATTGCAAAAATAGATCGCATCATGTCCACCCAGGCACTGAGGTAATGGCCACCCAGCCTTGGCCTGACAATCAGGAAATCTTATCCTCGGCGGGTGCGTCGGGCGGCCATGAATAAACTTCTTCTGGTGTGATACAGTTTATAGGTTCCGACGCCAGGCTGTATATTTCATCGAAGCCTACCGCGAAAATATAAAAATCATGGCGGCTATTCGGCGATAACGATTTGATAGACATAAACGTCTCGTTACCGCGTGACGCCGCGACCCAGCCACCGGGTAAACCCGTGTGCAATGCGCGATAATAGGCAACAGGTGCGCCGCCCGGTCCGGCGTTCCAGGTTATAACGGCGGTGGTAGCGGTGAGAATGGCTAAATTAAGGTTTTCGGGTGCAGCCGGCCGGGCCAAAACGGGGGAAGTGTCGCAAGCAGAAATGGGATTTGTCATTATGAAACCCTCTAATTTTACTATTTGAAATTCTGGTCGTCATTATAGTCAATGCCAAAAAGTCGGATTGTAGCATGTGTATAGCGAATGCTTGTTAAAAAATATTGCCATCATTCCGGACGGTCGTCGCTATAGACTTGATGAAGCCGGACGATTGTTGAATGGAGAGAAAATTCGCGCCTTATTGTGACAGGTTTGCTGCCCGTTAAACAGGCAGCAGAAAGTGACATGGTTATCGGCGAGTTAATACTTGGGGCGCTCGTCATACGGCCGCGGTGGATAATAGGGTGGACGCGGCGGCTCGCAATGCTGATGCGGCGGATAATACGGCGGACGCGGTGGGTAATAGGGCGGACGCGGCGGCTCGCAGTGCTGATGCGGCGGATAATGCGGCGGACGCGGTGGGTAATAGGGCGGACGCGGCGGCTCGCACTGCTGATGCGGCGGATAATACGGCGGACGCGGTGGGTAATAGGGTGGACGCGGCGGCTCGCAGTGCTGATGCGGTGGATAATACGGCGGACGCGGTGGGTAATAGGGCGGACGCGGCGGCTCGCAGTGCTGATGCGGCGGATAATACGGCGGACGCGGTGGATAATAGGGTGGGCGCGGCGGCTCACAATGCTGATGCGGCGGATAATACGGCGGACGCGGCGGCTCGCAGTGCTGATGCGGTGGATAATACGGCGGGGGCGGGTAATTTCCCGAACACGACGAATTGTTTACAAATGAATTGGTCATTTTAAATTCCTCGTAATAATTATATATACAGTTTTACGCAAGCGGAAATATAGGCTAAAGTAATATGTCAATCGTTACTAACAAGTAAATTAATAATCAAGCAATAAGAAAAAATAAATTTTACGTTGAATAAAAACAGAAATATGATTAATTTTTATAAGCGCCACGTTCAAAGATGATCCAAAGGTGTGAAATGACCTCGTTACCATTAAACAATGCCAATGATATTATCATCCTGTATTTAAAACCATCTAACTCTTTAAAGTTCCCGAATATTGACTGTATTTTTCTGTTTTCAGATCACTGTATTTTTAATTTATACCATAATGAATGGAAGCCCGATCCGTTGCTAATAAAATATTCAATTAATAAGGTTAACCAAATAATATATCAAGACACTAAATAAATGTACTATTTAATCTGGTAATGTCAATTGCATAATATGACATGGGGTTTTTTGCATTGCCAGCAATGCCTTGCTATGTCTAACAGACTGAGGGCATGAGCAAAGAGTAAATTTTTTTGCAAAAAATAGAGTAGACAATTTTTTCAAGAAAAAATTGAAGTTGGCTACCGAGTAATAGTAAGTATATTACCAGCCTCAGCGTAGTCAATTGCTTAATAGGGCATATTGTTTTTTGCCATGACTATCGCACGCCGCCCGCTACCACGCGCGTAATATGCTGGCGGGTGTAGTGGCGCAACAGGCCGGTTTCCGCCAGGGCGGCCATCAGCCGGTCTGTGTCATGTCGGCTCGCGTCGAGCAGCAGGCCGACCACGGTGCCGCTGTGGGCGACGTTCAGGCCGTAGATATCCTGCTGTTCCACAATGCGCAGCAGCTTGTCGAACCCCGGTTTAGGCAGCAGCGAATTGCGCGCCCTGGCGCTGAGCGTGGCCGCCTCTCCCAGCAGGCGGGGCGAGTGTTGCGCGCAACTTTGCCTGAACAGCATCCAGGCGCCGTTGAGCTGTTCCTCCTGGGCGCGCAGATCGTTATCGCCGATGCGCCGGTGACAGGCGCAGGTGGTCAGCGTTTGCGGACTTTCCAAAATAAGAATATCGAGCTTAGGCAGCCATTGCTGGGAAACATGGCAGGCGCCATGGCGATGGTCAAACAGCGTCAGCGCCCTGAATACCGTGCTGTCGGTGGGTTCCAGCCGCAGGCACAGCCGCGCCAGGGTGATTTCATCCAGTTCCCGCCCGAACCAGCGGGCGGTGGCCACCGCCGTGGCGGCAATGTCGGCGGTGCTGCTTGCCAATCCCTTGGCGATGGGAATGGTGGAACGGCAATCAATGCGCAGCGGCGGTACGTCGGCGGGATCAAAGCCAAAATGATCGATAACCTGATCGAGCATGCGCCGGCTGAGCGGGCGCTCCTCCGCCATGGGCCGCCCCGCGCGCACCTCCACCTCGCTGTACCAGTCGATGGGGCAGGACACCAATTTTTCTCCGCCGAGAATCCAGCCCTGCAGTAGCTCGCCGCAGGAGGCGGGGCAGCGTGCCTCAGCCATAGGCGCTCCACGGCGGGTAAGCCGCCGTAGCGGGGCGGCAACGCATGCCTATGGGCAAACGGCTCGCCTTGGCTGCCCGGCAGCGTTCTTTATCCATGGGCAAGCACGCTGCCCATGGCGTCGAGCAAGCGGCGGTTATCCGCCGCTCCCTTGATGGCCACGCGGTAATAATCGGCGGACAGTCCGGGGTAATTGGCGCAACTGCGGATAAGCAAGCCCCGCGGCAACAGTAACGCCTGCAAATCAAGGCCGGGGCGTAGGCAGCGGAAAAAAATATAATTGGCCGCCGGCCGCCAGACCTTGAGCGCGGGCAGGGCGTTAAGGCCCGTGAACAGGTATGCCTGCTGCCGTCGCAGCCAGTGCCATGAATCCCGCTGATAACCCACATCATCCAGGACCACTTCACCGGCCAGCGCGGCAAAGGCGTTCAGGGTCCAGGGGGGGCGCCGTTCGCGCAGCCGCGCCACCGCCTGACCATCGCTGCTGACCATATAGCCCAGACGCAGGCCGGGTATGGCATAAAATTTGGTCAGCGAACGCAGGACAAACACGTTAGGAAAATTGGCAAGGCTGTCAACCATACTGACGCCGTCGGCGATGAAATCCATAAACGCCTCATCCACCACCAGCGTGATCGCCATTTCGCGGCAGCGTAGGGCGATGTCCTGCATCAGATCGGGTTCAATCAGCTGGCCGGTGGGATTATTGGGCGAGCAAAGAAACAGGCAGTCGATGCCGGGGCGCAGTGCCGCCAGCAGACGCCGGTCGGGGCGAAAATCGTCTTGCTCCGCCAGGGGGTACTCTCTGATGCGGCAATCCATACCCTCCAGGGCGAGACGGTATTCGGCAAACCCCGGCGTCAGCAGCAGCACGGTTTTGCCGCGCAGCAGGAACGCCAGATCGTAAATCAGCTCGGTGGCGCCGTTGCCCGCCAGAACCCAGGACGCCGGGCAACCATGCTGCGCGGCAAGCCTGGCGTGCAGCCGGCGATAGAGCGGGTCGGGATAACGTTCCGCCAGCGACCACTGAGCGTTAAGCGCCCGCTTGAGGCTGGCGGGCATGCCGAGCGGGTTGATATTGGCGCTGAAATCGACAATCGAGGTTTCATCCATGCCGAAGGCTAACGCCATGTCCAGTACGTTGCCGCCATGCTGATTGGCTTGCGCCATAGTCGACTCCCGGCAGATTGATCAAGGTAGCGTCAGGGCCAGCGCGGCCACGCCGCCGGTATCACAACGATTGCAGCAGGGCCAGCGCGGCCACCTCGCCGATGACAATCAGCGAGGGCGCCGCCATGCCCGCCCGCGCGCTTTCCTGGGCAAGCGTGCCGAGGGTGGCCAGCACGGTGCGCTGCTCCGGATGACTGGCGTTCATCACCACCGCCGCCGGCGTGTCCGCGTCCCGGCCGTGGCTGATAAGCTGTTGGCAGATATCCGCCAGCCGCGACATGCCCATCAGGATAACCAGGGTACCCTCAAGCTGCGCCAGCACCCGCCAGTTGTGCGGATCTTTGCCGTCGCGCAGATGGCCGGTAATCACATGGAACGATGAGGCGAAATCGCGATGGGTTACCGGTATGCCCGCGCGCGCCAGCCCGCCGATGGCCGAGGTGATGCCCGGCACCACTTCGCAGGCGACGCCGGCGCGCACCAGGGCCTCGGCCTCTTCGCCGCCGCGGCCGAAGACAAACGGATCGCCGCCCTTCAGGCGCACCACCTCGCGGCCCATAGTAGCCTGTTCAATCAAGATGGCGTTAATCTGATCCTGCGGGATGGGGTGGTGATCGGCGCGTTTGCCCACATCGATAAGCACACAGTGCGCGGCGGCTTCTTTCAGCAGCAGCGGATTCACCAGGCGATCGTAGACTATCGCGTCGGCGCGCTTCAGACAGTGTAGTCCCATGACCGTAATCAGTCCCGGGTCGCCCGGACCGGCGCCCACCAGCCATACCTTACCCGACATGTTGCACCTCTTTTGGTAGCCTGAGACCGACACGCATGACGTCGCGGGCGATCATCAGTTCTTCATTGGTGGGGATCACCGCGACGATAACCGGCGCGCCGTCCTGTTGGATAAATGTGAGGTGGCGCTCATTTTTATTATCGTCCAGCCTAATGCCCAGGAACCCGAGGTTCCGGCACACCTGCCGGCGGATGCCGGCGGCGTTCTCGCCGATGCCGGCGGTAAAAATCACCACGTCCACACCGTCCATTTCAGTGGCGTAAGCGCCGATAACGCTGCGAATGCGATCGGTAAACATGGTCAGCGCCAGCGCCGCGCGGTGATTACCCGATTCGGCGGCGCTTACGATATCACGACAGTCATTGGAGATCCCAGAGACGCCCAGCAGGCCGGAGGCGTTATTCATGATCTCAAGCAATTGTTGTGCAGATTTATTTTCGCGTTCGGCGATAAACGCCGGGATCGACGGATCGATATCGCCGCAGCGCGTGCCCATCATCAGCCCGGCCAGCGGCGTGAACCCCATGGAAGTGGCGACGGAGCGGCCGCCGTCAATGGCGCAGACGCTGGCGCCGTTGCCCAAATGACAGGAGATGATCCTGAGGTCCCGGCGGCCCAGCAGGCCGGCGCAGGTTTCGGCCACGTATTTATGGCTGGTGCCGTGAAACCCGTAGCGGCGGATGCCGTAATCCTGGTAGTAACGATAGGGCAGCGGGTAAAGGTATCCGGCTTCGCTGATGGTCTGGTGATAGGCGGTGTCGAATACCCCGACGGTGACCGCGTGCGGCAAGCGGCGCAGGAATGCCCGGATGCCGCGGGCATTGACCGGATTATGGATGGGCGCCAGGGCGCTGAGTTTTTCAATCTCCACGAGTGCGGCGTCGTCGATGGGCGCGGAATCCCTGAACGTTTCGCCGCCGTGGGCCACCCGATGGCCGACGCCGTCGATACGTTCCAGGGAATCGACCACGCCCTGTTGCAACAGGGTGTCCAGCAGGTAATCCGCCGCCTGCTGGTGATCGTTAAGCGCGACCTCGGCCTGCTGCCTGCGCTCGCCCGCGCGCAGGGTGAAAACGGCGCTGCCGCTGCCCAGCCGTTCGAACAGTCCCTTGGCCAGGGTGCGTTCCGCCGGCATGGAAAACAATTCGAACTTAAGCGACGAACTGCCGGAATTAACCGCCATGATAAGGTGTGTCATCTGTTACTCCGAAAAAGTTTATTCCAGATACGTCAGCAGTGGCGTAATACCTTCCCGCCGGGTGGCCGAAACGATAAACAGCGGATCCGCGCCGGCCTGCTTTAATTGATTTATCACGAACGCCCGTTGTTTTTCTCCCACCGGAATATCGCTTTTGGTGACAATGCCAATAACCGGTTTATTAAACAACATGGCGAACATGGGTGAAAAATAACTGTTCTCACTGTCGAGGCCCTGCACCAAGGCGACGATATCCGCCTCGTAGGAACTGGAGAGCAGCGCGCTGTAAAAGTGGCGGTTCTCGATATATTCCCCCGGGCTGTCTATGGCGTCGGCCAGGTAGACCATCGACTGCGTTTTGCGGTAAACCAGCGGATCGCCGCGCAGGCATTGCAGCAGCGTGGTCTTCCCCGACTGGCTGGGCCCGAGCAGCATCAAGCGTTTCACCGCTCAGGTCCGGGTCAGCGCGCAGGGGGTGAATTTCATCATCTCGCCCAGGGTATACAGCACCTGTTTCAGGGCATATTCCACCGAGGACACATCGCCGCAAATAATCACCGCGCCGGTAAAACGATCGATAAAACCAATCTTTATCGCGCCGGATTTGGTGGCGATATCGCTGGCGATAATTGAGGCTTCGCTCGGCGTGATGGTGAGGATGCCGATGGCATTGTCATCTTCATTCAGCCCCAGTTTTTTATAAATATCCTTATTGGGATTGGCGATTAAATGCGCCAGCGTAATTTGTTTGCCGGGAACATATTCCTGGATCACGCGCTCGGTCTTTATTTCGCTATTCATGGTGTCCTGTTTATCGCTATATCACGGCGCTGATGATCGCCCCGATATCGTTATCCGACGCCGGGCGCGGATTGGTGGCTAACGTGGCGTCGCTTAACGCCGCGCGGACCATATCGGGCGCGGCGAGGCGTATTTTTTCCGCGCCGAGCGCCAGCGCGCCAAGGCCGGCGGGGATGCCGATCCGTCGCTTTAGCTGGCTGATATGGTTAAGCAACTGGTTTAATCCGGCGCGATCGTCGCTTTGCCGGGCCGCCAGGCCGCATATCCTGGCCAGGCGGGCATATTTTTTCGCCGCCCGCGCGTCCTGGCTGTTAAACCGTATGACCTCGGTCAGCAGCAGCGCGTTGGCCAGGCCGTGCGCCACGTGCAGTTGTCCGCCGAACTGATGGGCGATGGCATGGTTCAACCCAAGCCCGGCCTGGCTGAAGGCCATGCCGGCCAGGGTCGAGGCGTTGTGCATTTTTTCCCGGGTGCGCAGGCAGTCTCCCTGAGCATAGGCCGCGGGCAGGTGGCGAAACACCAGTTGCGCGGCTTTTTCCGCCAGCGCGTCGCTGAAATCGCTGGCGCCGGTGGACACATAAGCCTCAACGGCATGGGTCAGCACGTCCATGCCGGTATTGGCCGTCACCGCCGGCGGCACCGATACCACCAACTGCGGATCGAGCAGGGCGATATCGGGATAAATGGCATCGTCGAACAGGGGATACTTGATGCCCCGCGCCGGATCGCTTATCACGCTGGCGCTGGTCACTTCCGAGCCGGTGCCGCTGGTGGTGGGAATGGCGATAAAGGTGTCGATGGCAATGCCCAGGCGGCGGCCGAAAAACACCATGGCCTTGGCGGCGTCGATAGCGGACCCGCCGCCGAAACCGATCACTACGTCGGGCCTGATCGACTGCAGCCGTTCGATACCGGCCACCACGGTGGCGATGGGCGGATCCGGCATGATTTCGCTGAACAGGCTGACCCGATCGGCGTCCAGATGCGCCAGCAGGCGCGCGATGGCGCCGCCCTTGGCCAGGAAGCTATCGCAGACCAGCCAGATTTTCTTGCCCCGGTAGCGCTCCAGGCGCTCCAGGCTGTCGGTGCCGCTATAGACGCGGGTCGGGATGACAAAACGTTTCATCGTTTTTCCTTTACCTCAACGCACGGTGTTTAACGGATGGAAAACGCATTGCTCAGCACGCAACGGCGGTGGCGGGCAAAGGTGCGCGCCGATGTGGTGCCTTCGCCGGTGGGGGTGGCGATGGTAAAGGTGGCGAACCCTTCGGCGCCCACGCCGATGCCGGCATAGGACGGGCCGTTTTTGACAAAAATCGAGGTTTGCAGCAGCCTGGCCGCCTTATTGAGCCGCGAGACGTTTTGCGAATGCATGGTGGCGGTATGGTGCAGCCCGCCTTCCACCTTGAGCGCCAGCCGCAGGCCGCTGTCGAAATCAGGCACCCGCACCACCGGCAGGATCGGCATCAGCTGTTCCACCGAGACCAGCAGGTCGTCGGCGCCGACCTCGACCAGCAGCAGGCGCGGCGCCTTGTCTGGCGCCGGCAGGCCGGCGGCTTGCAGCAGCGCCAGCGGACTTTTGCCCACCAGCGCCTTATTGGCGTGGCCGTCGATAATGGCGACGTTGCGCAGCTTGTCGATATTGCCGTCGCCGCTGACGATCAGCGCGCCGCATTTTTGCATTTCCGCCAGCAGGGCGTCGGCCACGCTTTCCACCACGATCAGGCTTTTTTCGGCGGTGCAGGGCAGGTTGTAGTCAAAGGACGCGCCGCTGACGATATCCTGCGCCGCTTTATCCAGCACCGCGGTTTCATCCACCAGACTCGGCGGGTTGCCGGCGCCGGCGCCGATGGTTTTTTTACCGCTTTTCAGCGCCATGTTGACAATGCCGGGACCGCCGGTGATGGCCAGCAGGGCGATGAGGGGATGTTTCATCATGTGTTGCGTGGACTCGAAGCTTGGCTCGCGCAGGCAGGTCACCAGGTTATGGATGCCGCAGGCGGTGAAAACAATCGCTTCGATCTGCTCGATAAGCCACAACGACACATTTTTGGCGCCGGGATGCGGGCTGAAGAATATGGTGTTGCCGGCGGCCAGCATGCTGATGCAGTTATTGATGATGGTCTCGGTGGGATTGGTGCTGGGCGCCACCGATCCTATTACGCCGAACGGCGAATACTCGAACAATACCATGCCTTCGTCGCCGGTAATGGCCTCGGTGACCAGGTCTTCCACGCCGGGGGTTTTTTCCAGCGCCACGCGGTTTTTCAGCAGCTTATCCTCTACCCGGCCCATGCCGGTCTCCTGGGCGCCGCGCTCGGCCAGCACCTGCAGATGCGGCACCAGTTCATGGCGGATGGCGGCGATCACCGCGTTGCGTGTTTTCAGCGGGCACTGCTGATAGGCCAGGAACGCCGTATGGGCCGCGGTAATCGCCCGTTCGACATCATCGAACAGGGCCGCGGTGGCGTTTTCCCGCCGCGCCGGTTCGAGTTTTTCGCGTACGATGCTGCGGATAAGCGTTTCCAGTTCATTATTGTTCATGATTCTTTCCCTACATTGCATTGTGAGATGGCCCATTGGGCGATGTGCCGGTCCTGGTCGACGGTGCCGCCGCTGATGCCCAGCCCGCCTATCAGCAGGCCCGCGCGATAGAGTGGATACCCGCCGCCGAAGGTGACAATCCTGCCGCCCGATGAGGCTTCCAATTGATACAGCGCGGCGCCGGGTTGAACCTGTGCGCCAAGATGATGAGTGGCGGTTTTCAGCGCCACGGCGGACCAGGCCTTTTTCGGCGCCAGATCGAGGGCAGCCAGCAGCGCGTCGTGCATACGATAGGTCATCACCGGATTGCCGTGACGATCGACGATGGCCATCACCACCGCCACCGCCAGGTTTCCGGCCGCGTCCATCGCCGCCCGCAGCAGGCGATGCGCCAGTATGAAATTCAGTTCATCCGCCGCCTGCGGGACGCCTGAAACCAAGCCATGGGATCCGTCGGCGTCATTGCCGCGCGGCGCGCGGCGTTCAGGGATAGCGGTCCCATCGCCGTCGGCGCCAGGGGCTTCGCTTGCCCGATAGCGCCGCATCACCTCGCCGACCACGGCGTCGGTTTCGGCGCGGCGATCTTCAAAACGGGCCAGCGCATACAAACAGTCCGACAGCCGGTTGATATAACCGAGCACCTCGCCGCGCAGGGGCGTCTCGTCCGCCAGCCGCGCCAGCAGCCGTTCGGCGCGCCGCGCCACGGTGCGGGCGAGATGCAATTGGCTGCCGGCCGGGCTGTCGCCGGGCAGTACAAAGCCGGTAACCGGCGGCAGGGCCGCCATGCAGCGATCGATGGCCTGCTCCAACTGCGTAATCTGTTCCGCGCCCAGTCGCTGGACGCCTTCGGCCCGCAGATCGGGCCGATCGTCGGCCAGTTCCGCGCCCAGCCAGAATAATTGCCGCTGGATGGCGCGCAGCAGCAGACGGTTTTGCGCGTCGCCCACCAGGTGGGTGGCCACCGCCAGGCAGGCGTTCAGCTCATCCACCGTGCCGTAGGCATCGACGCGCGGATGATATTTTTTGATGCGTTGCCCGCCGATAAGCGACGTGGTGCCGCTATCGCCGGTTTTGGTATAGATGCTCATTACCCGCTCCTTATCCGGCCGCCGTTAGGGAACAATGGTGTCGACTATGCCGACGATCGCCAGGTCGATGGCCTGGTTAGGTTCGGCAAAAACCCAGCGCGCCGACGCCCCTCGCGCCAGCAGCACGATTTCGCCTTCGCCCGCGCCGACCGAATCGACCGCCACTTCCTGCTGCGTGAAGCCGTTGGGCGCGGAGCCATCGACGTTGACCGGTTCCACCACCATTAATTTTTTACCCAGCAGCGAAGGCGCCTTCTGCGTCGACACCACCGAACCGATTACGCGAGCCAGTTGCATGTTCTAGTCCTGCCTGTAAAGTTGAAGACGACGTTTAACGATTTCATCCCTGGCCAAGGCGGTGAGCAGCACATGGCGCGCCACCACGAGATAACCCGGCTGCAGCGGACGGATATCGGCATAGCCGGCCACCGGGCCAGCCAGCAGGTGAACCGGCCTGCCGTCCGGCGTGCAAAACCGCAGCGGCAGCCGCAGCAGACCGGCCACCGGCAGCAGGCCGAATCCGGCGCTGTCGATTTCAAGCCGCACCCGCATGCCGTCGCGCCAGGCCTGGCGGAGCGCGTCCTGCGCCGCATCCTCCCGCCGGCCGTCGGCCAGCCGGGATAAAAAAGCCGGCGTGGTGTGCGTAATCCGCAGGCGGGCATGGCGCAGGGCGGCGTCCGCCGGCCAGCCGCGCAACAGCTGCGCAAGCGATAACACCAGCTCGGCCCGCTGGCGCTGTTGCAGCCGCAGTAAAACCTGCGCCAGACATTGCGCCAGCCATTGTTCCCCCGTCTGCCCCTGGCTCATGGTCAACGCCCCAGTAAAACCGCGGTGGCGCCTTTGTCACCGGCGTCGGCCGCATTGGCTTCGTCGGTATCAATATGCATTTCCAGGCGCATATGCTCGCCCACCCGGATTATCACGTCGTCGAAGGTGAGCCGGCGGCCGGTGCCCCGCAGGGCCACGCGCACCGCATCGCCCGGTTTCACGCCGAACAGCAGCGCATCCAGCGGCGACATATGGATATGCCGTTGCGCCACGATCACGCCATGGGGTAATTCCAGCTCGCCGCTGGCGCTGACCAGCCTGATACCCGGCGTATCGTCCAGGTTGCCCGACAGGCGCAGCGGCGCGGCGACGCCCAGCAGCCGGGCGTCGGTGCGGGAAATTTCCACCTGCGACTGGCCGCGCAGCGGGCCGAGGATGCGCACGTTTTTCAAGGTGCCTTTCGGGCCGACCAGGCTGACCACCTGCTCGGAGGCAAACTGCCCGGGCTGATACAGATCTTTTTTAAAGACCAGCGGCCGGCCGGGAAACAAATGTTCATAATCCTCGAGGGACAGATGCAAATGCCGGTTCGATACGCCAAGCGGCACGGGCCGCCGCCGCATATCGAGCAGTACGTTTTCCACCAGGGACTGCAACTCCAATGTTTCCATCTGACTTAGCCTCTTTCTCCGTCATGAATGCATGTCGCGCGGGGGTCGCCCTTGCGGCGCGGGCAGGCCGGGTCGTGACATAAATTACATAGGCCCGATTGCGCCGGCGTCATCTCCGGCGCAACATCCCGCTCGGGCTCGTCAGTGGCGACCCCGGCCGCAACATCCCGCGCGGGTTCACCGGTGGCGACCTCGTCCGCCGGCGCGCCGGTGACGTCGACGGCGGGAGGGTCTTGTTCGTTCACGGCGTCTTTGCCGTGGCTAACGTCCGGCAAGGGGTCGACGGTTGGGCGGATTTTTATCGCGCTGTCCGCCGCGCCGTGAAACCAGCCGTCAAGGCCGTCGGCGGGGCGGGCGATAACCCGGTCCGCCACCCAGCCGTGTTCCCGGTGCGCCAGCGCCGCGCCGTTGGTTATCGCCGAATTGACCGCCGCCACATCACCGGTAATGGTGATAAGCATCCAGCCCGAACCGTTGGTCCGTTCGATGCCGGTCAGGGCAACGTTCGCCGCCTTGACCATGGTGTCGGCCGCCTTGACGGCCAATGCCAGACCGGCGACTTCAAGCAAGCCCAATGAGGTTTTCACGCGGTCACCTTCAGGTTACTCACCCAGGACCGGGGTGGCGGTGGGCAAGAAGCCCTCGACGTCCGAATGCGGACGGGGAATAACGTGGGTGGAGACCACGTTGCCGATGCCCTGGGCCGCCGCGGCGCCGGCGTCGACCGCGGCCTTGACCGCGCCGACGTCGCCGCGCACCATAACCGTCACCAGCCCGGATCCTATTTTTTCATAACCCACCAGTTGGACATTGGCCGATTTGACCATGGCGTCCGCGGCGATAATGGCGCCCACCAATCCTTTGGTTTCAATTAATCCCAATGCGTTGTTCATCTTGACTCTCCTGTTGCGGGCGACTTTTCAGGGTCGATTGCCCGGCATTATTTAAACGGTAACCCTTTGACCAGCCGTGCCGCGTTGCAGCCCAGCCGGCGGATTTCTTGCGCCGGCAGCCGCGCATGGTCCTTAAGGACAAACAGCGGCCGTTCGACGGGTAAATGGGGATCGTGCACCACCATATCCTGCGCATTCACCGCCACGCCCACCGCCAGCGGCGAGGCGTTCGACGCCTGGTGCGCCAGGCTTGCCAGCGGGCCGGCGTCGTCGCCGGCGTCATGCAGCGCGAACGGGATGCCTTCTTCTTCCATGCCCAGCAGCAACTGACGCCAGCCGGGCGGTACGCCGCCGCACAGGACGACGATAATGGCCGGATGGCTTAACTCAGGCAGGCTCATGGTTCGCCTCCGCGGCCCATGACAGCACCAGTCCGGTGGCGACGGCGTTGCGCGGGCCTTCACCGCCGCGCACGTTGCCCTGGCCGGCCACCAGATGGAAATGTGCCAGGGCGTCCGTCACCAACTGCGGTATTTCAAAGTCCAGCGCCGAGCCGCCCACCAGTACCACGAAGGGAATATCGCGGATGCTGCCGGTCGGGCTGACCTGGGCCAGCGCGCGCAGGGCGTTGGCGACGAATACCCGCTGTTTGGCGCTGCGCCGCACCACGCGCACTTTTTCCAGCGCCAGGTCGCCGGGCAGGGGCGCCAGGCCGTCTTCCCTGACCACCACCACCCGGGCAAACACCTCGGCCGGCAAGGGCTTATCAAAGAACTGCACGCTGCCGTCCTCATGGCGGATATGGAACAGGCTTTCCACCTTGGCCAGGGGATATTTTTTGATATCCTCCGCCAGTTGGCGCTGCTCCAGCCCCAGCTCGGAGTTGATAAGCAGCGTCACCATATCGCCGGCGCCCGCCAAATGGGTGGCGACGATACGGCCGTTGGCGTCGATGATCGAGGCGTCGGTGGATCCGGCGCCCAGATCGAGGATCGCCAGCGGCCGCTGCGTGCCCGGCGTGGTCAGCGCGCCGAGGATGGCCGCCTCGGCCTCCGCGCCGCCGATGGTGACCCTGACCCCGGTTTGCTGGTGCAACGCGTCGGCGATGTCCAGCATCTGCAGGCGATCGGATTTCACCATCGCGGCGATGCCCACCGCCTGCTCCATAAAGAATTCCCCGGCCAGACCGCCCTTGACGTTCACCGGCACGAAGGTATCCACCGCCAGCAGATCCTGGATGGCGATGGCGGCGGGATCCTTATTGGTCAGCTCCGCCATGGTCTGGCGCACCTGCTCCAGCATGCCGCCGATATGGGTGCCGGATTCGCCGCCGGCGTTGTCGAGCCGGCCGAGGGCGGACACCGCCGCCATAATCTTCTCCGCGCCCTGGTGCACGTCGATGCGGGTCACCCGGTTGCCGGCATACAGCTCCAGATGCCCGGCCGGGATGGTGCGCGCCTTGACATCGCCCTTGGGGGTTTTCACCACCACGGCCGAGCGGGTGCCGATAAGCGAACGGGCCACCGGCACGATGGCGCGCGTTTCCTCGGCGTTGAGTTTAAACACGGTGGCGATGCCGTAAGGATTGGCCAACTGGGTAATGACCTTGCCTTTAGCAGCCACTTCCACCGCCGCCGGCATGCCGAGCGGGATGCGCTCGATATGACGCACCTCGTCGACGATGGGGATGGGCTGGTCCAGCCGGTTGCTGACCAGCACGCCGTCGTCGCGCTGTAAAATCGCCGCGGTAATGCGAAAGCCGGCTTTGACCGCCGCGTTTATCATCGCGGCGATATCGGCAAAATCGAGCGCGGCCGGGGCTATGACGATATAAGGCTCCTCCACGGAGCGCGTCAAAAGCTCGTCGAAACCGATGGTGATACCGGCCCCCAGCCCCAGCCCGCCCGGCGTTTTGGGGTTATGGCCAATCATGGTGGACTCGGTTATCACCGTTTCGGTGATGGTTTCCATCGCCACGTCGCCGATAACCGGCGTCGCTTCGTTGAGCCGGATAAGCGTCAGGTCGGCAATGGTGATGCCGGCCCGCGCCACTACGGTATTCAGGGCCTGCATTATCCCGAACACGTTGCGTTTGGTGCCTTTGATTCCGGTGGTTTCCGCCAGCGAACTGGCGACAAACGTCAATGCCCCGCTGGAGGAGACCTGCGCCAGCGCCGCCTCGGTGGAGGAATTACCGATATCCACCCCTACGATATAACCCATCTGCCGCTCCCGCCCGCCGGTTCCCCGGTGTTAATCATCGCCCTTGAGCTTTTTACGCTGCAGGTAATAACCCGCGGCCTCGCGGACAAAGCCGGCGCAAATGGTCGCCTGATAGCGCGACTCAAGCTCCCCGGCGATGGCCAGCAGCTCCTCCTGGCTTGAACGGAACGGACGCAGGGCGTTGTAGATTTCCAATACCCGCTCATCCGGCACCGCCGTCAGCTCGGCGGCGCGCTCAAAGTTCATCGCCAGCAGGGAACGCCCGGCCGCGCGGGCGATATCCGCCTGAATACGCAGGATTTCCGGGGTGATGCGCACGTCCTGGGCGGTAACGCTGCCGTTCAGCACGTTGGCGAGCGTCAGGTCATCAAGGGTTTTGCCGGTGGCGGTTTTCACCCAGTCAGGGTGTTTATTGGTCAGCGGGTAATCCGCCACCCCGGCCTTGACGGCCTGGGGCGCGCTGGACGCCGGGCTTGCCGGGCGCAGCGCGTCCGGATTGTTCATGCGTTCCAGCACGTCACGCACCATGGTTTCAATTGCTTGAGCATTCATCGTCGTTACCTTAATTCGCGCGGCGCCGCGGCGCGCGCGTAGAGGTTAAAGTCCTGGCGTTCAGAAGGCGACGCTCAGTTCCTGCGGTTGCTTGCCGGTCACCACATATTTGGTTTCCTTGATATGCAGCACCGCGGATTTAGCCTGGTATTTCGGCCGGGCCATTTGATCGTTAAGCGTCGGCACCGGATCCGGCGATTCGCCCTTGGCGTAGCGCGCGGCGTTTTTACCGATGTGCCGGTAGGTTTCAAGCGTCAGCAGCGGCGCCTGGGGGAACAGCTCCAGGTTGGACAGCGGCGGCAGGCCGCGCTGGTGGATTACCGTTGTCCCCTTGGACTGGATGCCGATGGAGATGCCCGACCCGCTGAGCCGGTTGCCTTCCACCGCCACAAACGCCACGTCGGATGATTTAAAGCAGCGGATCACCCGGGCGCGCACGCCTTCTTCCTCGATACCGGCAATCAGCTCGCGCAGGATCTGCTTATGGGGCAGTCCGGTGATATTGGTGGTCTGCGACAGGCCGAACGCCGGGCCGACCGCGATAATCACCTCGTCTTTATGGGTGCCCGGCCGGGCCTCGCCCGTCGCCCTGAGAAAATCGCAGGCGGCGCCGTCGCCGGCGGGAAGCGCGTTCGCCGCGGGTTTGGCCGCGGGCTGGGGGGCAAACGAGACCTGATTATCCAGGGGCTGCATCTGGCTAAGCACGTCGCCGATGATTTGCCGTAATAGTGTTTCGTTAATTTCCATCATGGCCGCCTTGGTTAACCCAGCTCACTGGGATCAAGCGCG
Source organism: Acerihabitans sp. (assembly GCF_036398755.1). Lineage (NCBI taxonomy): Bacteria > Pseudomonadati > Pseudomonadota > Gammaproteobacteria > Enterobacterales > Pectobacteriaceae > Acerihabitans > Acerihabitans sp. The sequence goes on from NZ_DASWOM010000018.1 coordinate 53,050, forward strand.
TTGGGGATGTTTTTGATCTCTTCCCAGCGTGCGCCCTGCAAACGGTATCCGGTGGCCGGACCCGCGTAATCATTGATGTCGTTCACCGCCGACAGTACCTGGCCGTTGCCGACGATAATGGCCGAGGTATGCAGATAATCGCCGGCTATCTTGGCTTTCTGGATATCCAGCACATTTTGCGCCACGTCCGCGAAACCGCCTTCGGCCAGCGCCTTGACCACTTCCAGTCCGGTACGGTTCTTCTCGATAATCTCCTGGGCGAACTTCATGTCCTCCACCTTGTTGCGCGCCGGCATGTCCTTTGAGCCGTGGGCATAGGTGGCGGCGGTCACTTCCTCGTCGGTAATGGGCGGCAGGCCCATGCCGGCGAACGTGGCCTGCAGCGCGCGCGCCGCTTTGTTGCGAATGGCCACCACGTCTTGTTCGCGCACCGGCCGCAGGCCGCCGTCGACTTTCAGATCGCGCTGCAGGACGTTGTAGTCGTCAAAGTCTTCGGCGTCTTCATTGGAGCCGGCGAACATATTGTCGTAGTTGGGCACCGCCGAATAACCGGAGGAAATAAAGTCGGTGCCGGGCAGGAACTGCATCAGCAAACGCGCGGTACGGCGCATATCGGAATGGGTAAAGGTCTGGTCGTTGCTGGAGGCGCATTCCAGATCCAGCGATGAACAGATCAGGTTTTCCGCCAGCACCGCGCGAATGCCCGACGGCACCGCCGACGGGATGCCGATACAGCTGACCGACCCGTTTTGCAGTCCCTGCACGCCGGCGGCGCGGGTGATGAAAATACAGCGCGCTTCCAGGTACAGCATGGATTTGCCTTCGGCGTAGCCCATCTGCACTTCCGACCCGGAGCCGGAGGTAAAGCGCATCTTCAGGCCGCGCGAGGCGTAGGAGGAGGCGAGAAATCCCTTTGACCAGGGCGTGTCGTCGCCGTCGGTAAATACCGGTTCGGTGCCGTACACCGAGATGGTTTCCGCATAACAGGTATGACCCAGCATGCCGAGCTTCAGCTCGGTGGCTTCCTCCAGCGAGCATTGCGTCAGCACGCCCGGACGGCCAACCTGCGAGCCGATAAGCAGCGCGATGGCGTTAAACGGCGCATAGCGCGCCACGGCCACCGTGGTTTCCTGTTCGTCGAAGCCGCGGAAGGCGCCTTCGGCGGCGTCGGCGGCAATCTGCACCGGGTTGTCCTGAATATTGGTGACGTGCGCCTGCTGCGAAGGCGTGCGCCGGGCGCGCATCTTCTGCATCGACATCATCATTTCCACCACGTTCATCTGCGACATCACTTCGACGATTTTCGCCGGCGTCATGGCGGTGGTCAGCGGGATGATATCGGCGCGCGACACGTTGGGGTCGCACAGCATTTTCGCCAGCAGCACCGAGTCCATCGCCATCACTTCCTGCGAGCGCGGCAGGTTGATGCCGTAATTGGCGATAAAGTGGTCGATCAGATCGAAATCGGCGCGGGCCTTGCCGTCGAGTTCGGTAACCTTGCCGTCGACGATCTTTATCGACGGTTTGGGGTCGTTGGGACTTTCCATGGCTATAAAGCCTTCCTCGACCCACTCTTTGACGAAACCGTCCTGGTTAACCGGCCGTTTCGCCAGCGCTTCAAATCGCTTGGATTTCATGCCATCCCCCATAAGGAGTTAAATATAAGACGGACGATCGTTATGCGGCACCGCGCCCAGCGTACCGAGCAGGATTTTGCCGATGTCGCGGGCGGAGGTCACCGCCTGGCGCACCGCGCCGGAATCGCCCGAGACCACCAGGATCACTTCATTGCTGAAGCTGGTGCCGTTGGACGGGGAACTGTAGGAGACCACATCGACATTGGCGGATTTCACCGCCGTATCGGCCATCACCACGCCGATGGCGGCGGGGGCGCCGACAATCACGCCGCAGGCCTTGCCGATGGGGGCGCCGAACGCTTTTTCCAGCGCGTAGCTGGCGCGGGCGCTGTATTGCAGTTCAATATGGCCGGCCTCGTTGCTGTAGACATCGCCGAACGTCCGGTCCAGCTCCTTGAGCGCCACTTCCACCGCGCGTTTCACATCGGACACGTCCTCGCCGCCGAAAATGATAAGCGAGCCGTGTCCCGCGCCGCCTTTGGTGTCGCGCGGTAGTTCGATGCTGACCACTTCGGTATTGGTCGCCTTGACCGCCTCGTCCGCCGCCATGATGTGCGGGCCGGCGCCGATGCGCGTGCCGAGAATACCGATGGAGCGGTAGCGTTTTTCCAGCTTCATCGCCGTCAATACTGCGCTGTCGACGTTGGCGATCACCAAACCGATGGTGTCGCCCATGGCTGTGCCGACGAATTCCGTCAGGTTACAGGTGTTTTCCGACATATCCGGACCTCGTTCCAATGGGGTGAGAGAAGGGGGCGCCGCGGGGACGCCGTCACCGATTTTCGCCATCACCTGGGCCAGGATCGCCTCGATGACCTTATCGGTGTTCATTCGCGGGTTCCTTTAGGCAAAAATTTCTCCACATCCGCGTGGGGACGCGGGATGACGTGGGTGGCTATCACTTCACCGACGTTGGCCGCCGCCATGGCGCCGGCGTCGGTGGCGGCTTTAACCGCGCCGACGTCGCCGCGCACTATCACCGTCACCAGACCGGAACCGATTTTTTCATAACCGACCAACAACACATTGGCCGATTTCACCATGGTATCGGCCGCTTCAATCGCGGCGGTCAGACCTTTGGTTTCCACCATGCCCAGGGCTTCTTGTTGCATTTTTATTACCTCGACCAATCATTAAAATTCTGAGAATGTCCCAGATGAAATATACGCAGATGCGATAAAAAATAATGGCTTGTTTAGTATTAAAATATAAGAAATGATTGGCGACGGCATAACAAAATATTGTCATTTTGATTTGACGGCACAGCGTCCCGTCTGGCCTCGGGGTTATTTTTCAATAACACTGATTAATTTTATGGACTCCACAATAAAAAAATTACCCTTGAATTTGACGAAAAATTATGATTTTAACCACCGCGCATCTGACCGGGAAAAAATCATCGTTTTGCTAAAATGTATTATTGCAATAAATAAATAAAGCCATATAAAACAGCGAGTAATAAGATGTTGTACGGAAAAAATATCAGCCGGGGCGATTATTTATTACTAAATAAAACGAAATTTTATCTTTAAACTCTTTTGCATAAAAAGATAATTGCAGGTGAGATCTCATTTGGTTGATAAAGTGCTTTGCTAAATAATAGCCATGCATATAGCGTATAGCCATACACGTGTTCCGCTCATTAATAATTTCGTTAAAAATAGACCAAAAGCCAGTCGGCAGCCATGCGGATTCACGTTGATAAATATTTCATATCGACGACATACAGGAAAATTACGATGAGCGACACTCTACGATCGGTGAAAGGGCAATGTGTTGCCGAGTTGCTGGGTACCGGGCTGTTTATGTTCTTCGGCACCAGCGTGCTGTGCGCCGCCAAGCTCGCCGGCGCCAGCTTCGGCCTGTGGGAAATTTGCGTGGTATGGGGGTTGGGCATTGCGCTGGCGGTATATCTTACCGCGGGCATTTCCGGCGCCCATCTTAATCCGGCGGTGACGATCGCCCTGTGGCTGCTGGCCAATTTCGAGGGCAGGAAAGTGCTGCCCTACATTCTGGCCCAACTGGCGGGGGCCTTTTGCGGCGCGGCGCTGACCTACCTGCTGTACCACAATATGTTCGACATCTACGAGCAGGCCCATCAGATGGTGCGCGGCAGCCAGGACAGCCTGTTTTTGGCCAGCATCTTCTCCACCTATCCGGCAAGCGCCATCAGCGTCGGCCTGGCCGCGCTGGTGGAGCTCGTCATTACCTCCATACTGATGGGGCTTATCATGGCGCTGACCGACGACGGCAACGGCGTGCCAAAAGGCCCGCTGGCGCCTTTGCTGATCGGGGTTCTGGTGGCGGTGATCGGCGCTTCCACCGCGCCGCTGACCGGGTTCGCCATGAATCCGGCGCGTGATTTCGGTCCCAAGCTGTTCACCTTTTTCGCCGGCTGGGGTAACGTGGCGATGACCGGGGGCAGGGATATCCCTTATTTTATCGTGCCGATCCTGGCGCCCATCGCCGGAGCCATCATGGGCGCGGCGGTGTACCGCTTCCTGATTGCGCGTCATTTGCCCGGCAATATCAAACAGGATGCCGCGGCACAACCGCCGCAATAATCCTGTACGGCCGGGATCCGCGTCTGCGGGCCGGGTTCCGGTACAATCCTATATTTGTGTCATAGAGCACGGTTTTGAATAAGCGATAAATGATTTAATCCCAAACAGCTTTAAAATATAGCGTTGTAATCGCGGCATCTCCCATTCCGACGTCACGGCCAGTCGAAATATCTCTTTTTTGTTACTGGTTTATTAAAAATAAGTAAAGCGCGAGAGGGGAAATTATGAATTCCGGTAGTTTCATGGATTCAGAACTGATAAATAAAATCGCGCATGATTTCGCTAATGCCACCAACCTGGCGGTTGTGGTGGTGAATATACACGGTGAGGAAGTCTCGGATTTATATCACTTCACCCCGTTTTGCCAATCATTGCGCCAGGATCCGGAAATGGGCCGGCGTTGCCGCATGAGCGATCGCTGCGGCGGACTGGAAGCCTCCAAATCCAACCAGCCCTGTATCTACCGGTGCCACGCCGGATTGACCGATTTTTCCATTCCCCTGGTGATAGGCGGTCATTTAGTCGGTTTTGTGCTGTGCGGCCAGGTGCGGATCAAAGACACCGTCAAGCTTCCCGAAATGCAGGAAAGCAGCTCTTTCACCTGGCGACAAAATGGCCAGCTGGCCGAGCATTTCGAGAATATCCCGATTATCGATTATGACCGGCTGCTGTCTTCCGCCGACCTGCTGAAAATCATCGTCGATAACTACCTCAAACAACAGCTTGATTTTGTTGTGATTAAGGAGCACCAGCCGGCCAGCGCCGAGCGCCGCGCGGCGATCCCAAGCCAGCACGACAGTAAAATGAAAAAAGTGCTGCGTTACATCGACAGCCACTATTCCGAGGATTTGCGCCTGGAGGACGTGGCGGCCATGGTTTATCTCAGCCCCTATTATTTCAGCAAATTATTCAAGAAATACCAGGGCATCGGCTTTAATGCCTATGTTAACCAACAGCGTATGGACAGCGCGCGCCAGATGCTGGAGCAAAGCGACTGGTCCATCGCCGTCATCGCGCGCAATCTCGGCTTTTCCCAGACCAGTTATTTTTGCAAGGTATTTCGCCAGGCCTATCGCATTACCCCCCAGGCCTATCGTGAGCAGCGCCTGATGTCGCAAAATAACCCGCCGGCGGGAAATATCGCCTTGCCGCGTAATTAATCACTTTCCCCGCCGCTGGTTTAATTCTCCTGACGTTATTGTTTTGTTTTCCGGCGATCCGGATCTCATTTTCAAAATTTACTCAACGCTATTTAATGCTATTGTCACCTGCCGCCAAAAATGGCTTTCAATCGAGACGCGCCACGGCATGGCTAATTTTCGATAACTAAAAAGTGTTATCCCCAGACAATAAATTTTAATTAAATAACCCCCGGTGAACATTTTTTTTGATCCAATCCGGGGTATATTTTCCCCAGATACTTTAGATTAACGATAACAGGGTCGCCGCCGGTAAATGTTTTTACTTGCCGCGCGGCGCACATGCCAATGTTACCAGGTTAAACGCGCCGCAAGGCCGTCAGGGAAGGAGGTGCGAATCCTCCGCAGCCCCCGCTGCTGTAATGCCGACAAATCCGGCGTCACCACTGATCGCACGCGATTGGGAAGGGCCGGAGGAGAATGACGCAAAGCCAGAAGACCTGCCTGATAACAAGAGCCTGACCGGCTCGGTAACAACTCCTTCGGTGGGAAGCGGGTTGTCCTAACGACTGCGTCGGGATAGCGCCATTCCGCCGCCGTTGCTTATGACAATCCCGCTCGGCCCGCCCAGGCATAACGGGATGCGGATGAAAGCGATTCTGATAGGCGGCGCGCAAAGCGGGACCGGGAAAACATTGCTGACGCTCGGCCTGCTGCGGGCGCTGGCCAGGCGCGGCCACAGGGTCCAGCCGTTCAAATGCGGGCCGGATTATATCGATACCGGTTGGCATCAGGCGGTCAGCGGCGTGGCGTCGCCCAACCTGGATGCCTATATGCTGGCGCCGGATACCCTGAGCGGATTGTTTACCCGCCATATGCAGGGCAGCGATGTGGGCATCATCGAAGGCGTCATGGGGCTATATGACGGCCTGGGCAGCGACGGCGGCGAATGCAGCAGCGCCGCGCTCGCCAAACAGCTGGGCGTGCCGGTGGTGCTTATCATCGACGGCAAGGCGGTGTCCACCTCGGCCGCGGCCACCGTGCTGGGTTTTCAACTGTTTGATCCCGCCGTCAATATCGCCGGCATTATCGTTAACCGCGTGTCCACCCCCAATCATTTCAACCTGATTAAAACCGCCATTACCCGTTACTGCGACCTGCCGGTGCTGGGGTATCTTCCGCCGTTGCCGGACTGGGAGCTGCCGTCCCGACATCTGGGCCTGGTACCGGCGCAGGAAAGCCGCCGCCTGGACGCGCAGTGGGATCAGCTGGCGCACTGCGTGGAACAGCATATCGATATCGACCTACTGCTCCGGCTCGCCGACTGCCAGCCCGCGCCCGGCCGTTTGCCCGCGCCGCCCGCCGCCGCGCGCTATCAGCAGCTGACCCTGGCGCTGGCCGAGGACGAGGCGTTCCATTTTTACTACCCGGATAATCTACAGCTGCTGCGCGATATCGGCGTGCGCATTGTGCCGTTCAGCCCGCTGCGCGACCGGGAATTGCCGGACTGCCAGATGATCTATCTCGGCGGTGGTTTTCCGGAGGTCTTCGCCGACCGGCTGGCGGCCAACGGGATGATGCGAGCGGCGCTGCGGCGCGCCGGTTTGCGCGGGGTGGCCATTTACGCCGAATGCGGCGGCCTGATGTACCTGGGCGCCTCCCTGGAGGACCAGAACGGCCAAGCCTTCCCGATGGTCGGCCTGCTGCGCGGCGTCAGCCGCATGAGCGAGGGGCTTAAACGGTTCGGTTACTGCGAGGGCCGGGCGCTTGGCGATAATCTGCTGACGGTAAAAGGAGAAACGTTACGTGGTCACGAATTTCACCATTCCGAATTCTTTACCGATGAACCGCCGCTGTTCACCCTCAGCAAACGCGGCGCAGACGGCGAAGTAAAACGATGGCCGGGCGGTTATGGCGGCGAGACGCTGCTCGCCAGCTATCTGCATGTGCATTTTTACCAGCGCCCGGCCTTGCTGCGGCGCTGGCTGGACAAAGGGTGCGCGCTGCTATGACCGCCCTGACCGCGTTTATCGCCGGATATCTGCTGGATCTCTGGCTTGGCGATCCGCCGAACTGGCCGCACCCGGTGCGCTGGATAGGCCATGCCATCGCCGGCTTGCAGCGGGTCATCCGCCGTTTTTGCCGTAGCCGCCGGTCGCTGTATATCGGCGGCGGCGTGCTGTGGCTGCTGGTGGTGGGCGGCAGCGGCGGGCTGACCTGGGCTTTGCTGCGCCTGCTGTCCGGTTATCCCGTCCTGGCGTGGCTGGCCACCGCCTGGCTGACCTACACCCTGCTGGCGACCCGTGGTCTGCGCGATGCCGCCATGGCGGTCTATCACGCGCTGTTCACCGACGATCTGGCGGAGTCCCGCCGGCAGCTGTCCTATATCGTCGGACGCGATACCCGCAACCTGACGCGGCCGCAAATCATGCGCGCGGTGGTGGAAACCGTGGCGGAGAACAGCGTCGACGGCGTCATCGCGCCGCTGTTCTGGCTGTCGATCGGCGGCGTGCCGCTGGCCATGGCGTATAAAGCGGTCAATACCCTCGATTCCATGGTGGGCTACCGGACGCCGCAATATGAGGCCATCGGCTGCGTGTCGGCGCGCATGGACGACGCGGCCAACTGGCTGCCGGCGCGCTTGGGCTTTGTGCTGCTGGCGCTGGCGGCGGGTTTGCTGCGCCTGGACGGACGCGGCGCCTGGCGCATAGGCTGGCGCGATCGTTACCAGCATAAAAGCCCGAACTGCGCCTGGTCTGAGGCGACGGTGGCCGGCGCGCTTGGGGTGCGGCTGGGCGGACCCAATGATTATTTTAACGTCCGGGTGGAAAAACCCTGGATCGGCGAGGCGAGGCGCGAGATTTCCCTGGACGATATCAGCCGGAGCATCCGGATGCTGTATGTCGCCTCCGCGCTGATGCTGGCGACGATATGCCTGCTCTATGCCGCCAGCGCGGGATTAGGGATCGTAATGCCTGACTGGGCTTTATAACGGGGCGAATGCCCGGAGCTGTAAGCGAATGAGTTATATCAAACAACCGCAACACATCGAGCGCGCCAGTTTTGCCATTATCCGCGAAATCATTGCCCGCGAGCGTCCCGATTTCCAGTTCCAGGATATCTGGCAGGAAAAAATTATCCTGCGCGCCATCCATACCAGCGCGGATTTCGACTGGCTGGATATCCTGCATTTCTCGGCCGGCGCGGCGGAACACATCGCCGGCGCCCTGAGCCGGGGCTGCACCCTGTATACCGACACCACCATGGCGCTGTCCGGCATCAACAAAACCGCGCTGGCGCGGCTGGGCGGCAATATCGCCTGCTATATCGGCGATGCCGGCATAGCCGAACAGGCGAGCGCCCAGGGCATTACCCGCTCGATGGCGGCGGTGGACTTTGTGGTGGAACGGGCGGGACGGCAGCCGGACGACAGCCTGTTTGTCTTCGGCAACGCGCCCACCGCGTTGTTTCGCCTGCTGGAGCATGTCGAACGGTCGGGCTACCGGCCGGCGGGAGCCATCGGCGTGCCGGTGGGATTTGTCGGCGCCAGCGAGTCCAAACAGGCGCTGGCCGAAAGCGCGGTGCCCTGCATCGCGGCGCTGGGCCGCAAAGGGGGCAGCAATATCGCCGCGGCGATTGTTAACGCCATCCTGTATCAACTGCGGGAGGCATGATGGACGACGTGGTCTGGCATAACGGCCGGGCGTTGCGCAAAGGGTATACCACCGGGTCGTGCGCCACCGCCGCGGCCAAAGTCGCCGCGCTGATGCTGCTGCGCCAGCAGGTGATCGACACGGTGTCCATCGTCACGCCGTCCGGCGTGGCGTTGAAACTGAACGTCGAAATGCCGCTGATTAGCCCCGGCGCGGCCACCGCCGCCATCCGCAAGGACGGCGGCGACGATGTGGACGCTACCGACGGCATGCTGATTTTTGCCCGGGTGCGGCTGCGCGCCGATGCCGCCATCCATATTGACGGCGGCATCGGCGTGGGCCGCGTGACCCGCAACGGCATCGGCCTGGCGATCGGCCAGGCGGCTATTAACAAAACACCGCGCCATACCATCGAGGCGGCGGTGCGCGAGGCCATCGGGCCGGAACGCGGCGCCGATGTGGACATTTTCGCCCCCGAAGGGGAAGCGCGGGCGCGTAAAACCTATAACGCGCGCCTCGGCATCCTGGGCGGTATTTCCATTATCGGCACCAGCGGCATCGTCACGCCGATGTCGGAGGAAAGCTGGAAAAAATCCCTGTCCCTTGAGCTGGGCATGAAACGCGCCGAGGGCATGGATCGGGTCATTTTGGTGCCGGGCAACCACGGCGAACGCTTCGTCGCCGAGCAGCTGGATATCGATTCTCGTTACGTTGTCACAATGAGCAATTTTGTCGGCTATATGCTTAAGGAAGCGGAACGCCTCGGGTTTCACCAGATCATGCTGGTCGGCCATTTCGGCAAGCTGGTAAAGGTGGCGGCGGGGATTTTCCACACCCACAGCCATATCGCCGATGGGCGTATGGAGACCTTGATTGCCTGGCTGGCGTTATGCGACGCCCCCCACGCGCTGATGCATCAGGTGGCGGCATGCGTGACCACCGAGGAGGCGATGACGCTTATCGACGCCGCGGGCTGGCAGCGGGTCTATCCGGCCGTTGCCGCGCGCGTGGCCGAACGCATGGCGGAACTGCTGCGCTTTTCGCCAACGCCGCCCCGCTGCGATGCGCTGCTGTTCTCTTTTGACCAGCAGGTATTGGGCAGCAGCCGCCCGGTGGCGGAACTGACGGAGGCGTTTCGATGAGCCGGACGACGGAGGATGGCTTCGGTAGGGATGCGCCCCGGTTAAGCGTGGTCGGGCTGGGGCCGGGGGATGGCCGCTACCTTACACCGGGCGCCCGGCGCCTGATCGACCGGTGTTCGTTGCTTATCGGCAGCGCGCGCCAGTTGGCCTGTTTTCCCGATTTCCCAGGCGAAAAACGCACGTTCGGCCCGTCGCTGGCGGCCCTTGCCGACTGGCTGGACGCCCACGCCGAGCTGACGACGGTGGTGCTGGCCTCCGGCGACCCGATGTTATACGGCATCGGCGACTACCTGGCCCGGCGGATGGGAGCGGAAAATCTGCATATCGAGCCGGGCATCAGCGCGGTGCAATATCTGTTTTCCCGCCTGCGGCTGCCGATGAACGAGGTCTACCTCGCCAGCAGCCATGGCCGCGCGCCCGATTTTGATTTCCTGCTGTCGCATCCCAAGGTGGCGATGGTCACCGACCAGCACATCGGCCCCCATGAGATCGCCCGCGAAATCCTGGCGCGCGCGCGGCCGCGGGTGATGATTATCGGCGAAAACCTGTCCTACCCCGACGAACGTATCCATCGGCTGCCGCCCGAGCGGGTGGCGCGGCATTATGCAATGAACGTGGTGGTGATCCTCGATGCGAGATGATGAATTTATCCGCGGCCCGGTGCCGATGACCAAACGCGAAATCCGGCTGGTGTCGGTGGATCGGCTGGAACTGGCGCGGGCGCGACTGCTGATCGACGTGGGCGCCGGCACCGGCAGCGTGGGCATCGAAGCCGCCTGCCGCTACCCCCGGCTGCGGGTGATGGCGCTGGAGCGCAACCCCGACGCGCTGGCGTTGATTCGCGATAACTGCGCCCGATTTTCCCTGGACCGGGTGGAGATCGTGGCGGGCGAAGCGCCGCTGCCGCTGGCGGTAAACGCCGACGCGGTGTTTATCGGCGGCAGCGGCGGCAACCTGTCGGCCATCATCCGCTGGGCCGGCGAACTGCTGCTTCCCGGCGGACGCCTGGTGATTAACCTGATTTTACAAGAGAACCTCAGCGAGGCGCTGGGCGCGCTGCGCCAGGCGCCCTTCGTGCGCGCGGACTGCATCCAGATGCAGGTCGCCGGCCTGACCGGCCTTGGCAGCGGACACTTTTTCAAACCGAACAATCCCGCTTTTATTATTTCCTGTCTCAAGGAGAATACCCATGACAGAGCTCTTTGACCGCCGGCTGATCTGGTTTGTCGGCGCAGGACCGGGCGACCGGGAACTGATTACACTGAAAGGCTACCGGCTGTTATGCGCGGCCGACGTGGTGATTTACGCCGGTTCGCTGATCAATCCCTCCCTGCTGGATTACTGCAAACCGGGCGCGGTCTGCCATGACAGCGCCGGCCTTAACCTGCAGCAGATTATCGGTCATATGGCCGAAGGCATTGCGCAGGGCAAACTGGTGGTGCGCCTGCAAACCGGGGATCTTTCCCTTTACGGCTCCATCCGCGAGCAGTCTGAGGAACTGGCGCTGCTTAATATCGGCTTTGGCACCGTGCCGGGGGTCAGCGCGTTCCTCGGCGCCGCCGCGCAGTTGGGCGTGGAGTACACCGTGCCGGAGGTGGCGCAAAGCCTGATTATCACCCGCATGGAGGGACGCACGCCGACGCCGGCGCTGGAATCGCTGGAGGCGTTTGCCGCGCACCGGACCTCCATGGCGATTTTCCTGTCGGTGCAGGCTATTGAACGCGTGGCGCAGCGGCTGATGGACGGCGGCTATCCCGCCGATACGCCGGCGGCGGTGATTTACAAAGCCACCTGGCCGGAGGAAAAAACCGTGCGCGGCACATTGGCGGATATCGCCGGCAAGGCGCGCGCGGCGGGCATCGGCAAAACGGCGCTTATCCTGGTGGGCGCCTTCCTGGGCGATGAATACCACTACTCAAAACTGTATCACGCGGAATTTACCCATGAATATCGTCAAGCCTGAGTCGGTCGCCCTGTTTTGCCTGACCCCTGGCGGCGTCCAGTTGGCCAAGCGGCTATCGGGACTTATCCCGATGACCTGTTTCACCAGTCAGAGTTTGCTGGAGCCGGGTTTTACCGCGTTTCACGGCACGCTGTCCCATACGGTGGCGGAGGTGTTCAACGACTATTCGGCGCTGATATTCGTCTGCGCCACCGGCCTGACGGTGCGGGTGATTGCGCCGCTGATAAAAGATAAATTCAGCGATCCGGCGGTGGTGGTAATCGACGATTGCGGCCACCATGCCATCAGCCTGCTGTCCGGCCATATGGGGGGCGCCAATGCGCTGACCGGCTATATCGCCGGGCTTATCGGCGCCACGCCCGTGGTCACCACCGCAACCGATGTCAACCAACTGGCGGCGGTGGATATCCTGGCGCAGCAGCTCAACGCCACCATGACGGATTTTCGCCAGACGGTGAAAAAGCTTAACCAGTTGCTGGTGTGCGGCGGACGCGTCGGCCTGTACTGGGACCAAACGTCGCTGGCGTCGATAAAAATGCGCTGGCCGGAAGAGTATTGCGATACCCGCGGCCTGGTGCTGGTAGCCGATCTGGACGATTTGCCCGAGCTGGACGCGCTGCTGTACGTCAGTTTGCGCGACAGCGTGCCGGAAGTGCCGGTGCCGGTATACAAACTGGTGCCGCGCTGCGTGGTGGCCGGTATCGGCTGTAAGCGCGACACGCCGCCTTCCACCGTGGCGAACCTGCTGTCGCGGCAACTGGCGGGCCTGCATATCGACCCGTTGGCGCTGCGCGCCATCGGCAGCGTAGCGATTAAACGCGACGAACCGGCGCTGCGCCACCTGGCCAATCAGTGCTGCGTACCGTTCGAGATCTTTTCCGTCGCCGCCCTGGCGCCGGCGGCGGCCCGTTTTCCCGTATCGGAATTCGTTAAACGCATCGTGGGCATCGGCAGCGTATCCCAACCCGTCGCCTGGCTGATGAGCAACGGTCGCCTGGTGGGCGATACGCTGCGGACCCAGGGCGTGACCATTACCTTAGGAGTTTCCTGCTGATGCTGTATGTAATCGGTATCGGCCCGGGCAGCCAGGCCGCCATGACGATCGAGGCGCTTGACGCCATCCGCGACGCCGACATTATCGTCGGCTACAAAACCTATACCCATCTGGTCAAGCACCTGACCGGCGATAAAGAGGTGATCAAAACCGGCATGTGCAAGGAAATCGAGCGCTGCCAGGCCGCGCTCGATCTGGCGGTCACCGGCCGGAAAGTGGCGCTTATCAGCAGCGGCGACGCCGGCATCTACGGCATGGCCGGCCTGATCCTGGAACTGGTCACCCAACAGGGACTGGATGTGCAGCTGAAGCTTATTCCCGGCGTCACCTCCAGCACCGCCGCCGCCTCGCTGCTGGGCGCGCCGCTGATGCATGATTTTTGCCACATCAGCCTAAGCGATCTGATGACGCCCTGGCCGGTGATTGAAAAGCGCATTCTGTGCGCGGCGCAGGCGGATTTCGTCATCTGCTTTTATAACCCGCGCAGCCACGGCCGGCCCGATCACCTGGCCAACGCGTTTGCCCTGATGAGCCGCTATAAATCGGCGCACACGCCGGTGGGCGTGGTGCGCGCCGCCGGGCGTAAAAAACAGGAAAAATGGCTGACCACGCTGGGTGAGATGGACTTCGCGCCGGTGGATATGACCTGCCTGGTGATCGTCGGCAACCAGGCGACCTACTGCCGCGACGGCCTGATGATTACGCCGCGCGGCTATCAAATCCAGGCGGACGCGCAGTGACGGCGGGCCGGATATGCCCACCTGCAGCGGCCCGAGAGCCGGTTGACGGCGGCGGGGGGATGGTCTGCGCGCAGGATGCCGTCCGCGCGCAGGCGCCCCAGGTGCATATTCTCGGCGGCACGTCCGACGCGCTGGCGTTATGCCGGGTGATGGCCCGGCGCGGGGTGTCTTACAGCCTGTCGGTGGCCACCGCCACCGGCGAAGCGCTGGCCGCGGGCGTGGGGGGCGCCCGGCAGGTGGGACGCATGGACGCCGGTGAAATGGCCGGCTGGCTTTCCGGGGCGCGCTGGGTCATCGACGCGTCCCATCCCTACGCCGAGCTGGCGTCGCGCAACCTGGCGGCGGCGTGCCGGGCGCTGGCGCTGCCGTTGACGCGCTATGAACGCCAAAGCGATATCGACGCCATCACCCATCCCCGGCTGTTTACGGTGGATTCGGTGGCGCAGGCGTGCCGGACGGCGGCGGCGCTGGGACAGCGTATCCTGCTGACCACCGGCAGCAAACAGCTGGCCGATTATGTCGCGCTGCTGCCGGGCAAGACCCTGATAGCCCGCGTGCTGCCCACCGCCGCGATCCTGGCCCAGTGCGCGGCGCTGGGCCTGGGCGTCCATCAGGTCATCGCCATGACCGGACCCTTCAGCCGCGAGCTGAACCTGGCCCTGTACCGCCAGTACCGACCCGAGGTGATGATCACCAAGGAATCCGGCCGGGAAGGGGGTTATGCCGAAAAGGTCTTGCCTTGCCTGGCTTTGAATATCCCCTGCGTGGTCATCCGCCGTCCGCTGATGCGCTGGGACGACGTGATAACCACCCCCGACGCCTTTGAACACCGGCTGGACCGGTGGCTGAACACCGCCGGCGCGGCAAACAAGGAACCATTATGAAAAAAGCGCTGTTGACCATCAGTTTCGGCACCACCTACACCGAGGCGCGCGAGCGCAATATCGACGCCTGCGAGCGGCGGTTGGCCGCCGCGTTCCCCGATCGCGTTGCGTTTCGGGCCTTTACCTCCGGCATGGTCCTGCGCAAGCTGGCGCAGCGCGACGGCCTGTTTATCGATTCGCCCCAGCAGGCGCTGGAAAAACTCTGGCGGCAGGGCTACCGCGATGTGGCTATCCAGTCGCTGCATATCATCAATGGCGATGAGTACGAAAAAATCCTGCATCACGCGCACGCGTGGCGCGGGCGTTTCGACCGGCTGCACATCGGCGCGCCGCTGCTGAACGACGAGCGCGACTACGGACGGCTGATGGCGGCGCTACAGGCGCAGATGCCCGCGCCGGCCGAGGACGAACGGGTGGTGTTCATGGGGCACGGCACCGGCCATCACGCGTTTGCCGCCTATGCCTGCCTGGATCACATGCTGGACGCGCGCGGCATCCCGGCGCTTATCGGCGCGGTGGAAAGCTATCCCGATTTGCAACTGGTGATCGCAAGGCTTAAGACCCAGCCGGTGCGCAAGGTACATTTAATGCCGCTGATGCTGGTGGCCGGCGATCATGCCGTCAACGATATGGCGTCCGATAAGCCGGACTCGTGGAAAAGCCGGCTACAGGGCGCGGGCTACGAATGCCGCTGCTGGGTACAGGGGCTGGGTGAAAACCCGCTGGTCCAGCAGCTGTTTGTCGATCATCTTCTGGATCGCGTGCCCGCAGAGGTGACGTTGTGACCGGCCGGCTTTACGCCATCGGCACCGGACCCGGCGCCGCCGATCTGATCACGGTGCGCGGCGCCCGCGCGCTGGGGCGACTGGATGTGCTGTATGCGCCGGCGGGACGCAAGGGCGGCGACAGCCTGTCGCTGAGTATCGTGCGTGAATATCTAAGCGATCGGGTCGACGTCAGGACGCGTCATTTTCCCATGAGCCTGGACGCCGGGGAAAAAGACGCCGTGTGGGATGCGGTGGCCGGGGAAATGGCCGCCGATGTGGCGCAGGGGCTACAGGTGGGGTTTATTACCCTGGGCGACGCCATGCTGTACAGCACCTGGGTGTTTTTACTGGCGCGCCTGCAGGGCCGCGTCCCGATTGACATTATCCCCGGCGTCACCTCGTTCGCCTGTATCGCAGCCAGGGCGCAGGTGCCGCTGGCGATGGAAAGCCAATCGCTGGCGGTGATGGCCTGCACCGATGATGAGAGCGCGCTGGAACAGGCGCTGCTGACACATGATTGCGTGGTGCTGATGAAGGTGTATGGCCGTTTTGCCCGCATCCAGGCGCTGTTGCGCCGTCTTGGCCTGCTGGACCATGCGCTGCTGATGGCCGACGCATCGCTTGCGCAGGAGCAGTGTTTCCGCGCGCTGGGCGAACTGGCGCCGGATCGGGTATTACCCTATTTTTCCACGGTGGTGGTCAATAAAGGCTGGCCGGCCGCCGCAACGGCGCGTTTTAATGGATAACCGAGGAGTTAACCGATGAACCTACAGATTGGCAAGGGGATGTCCGCGTTCGGCGCCGGCATGACGCTGTTATTGCTGGTGGTGCCGCAGGACGCGTACGCCATGCATATCATGGAAGGTTTTCTGCCGCCGATGTGGGCGCTCGGCTGGTGGCTGCTGTTTTTACCGTGCCTGGCGGTCGGACTGACCCGTATGCGGCAGATTGTGGCCGAGGACGGCAACCGCAAGGTGCTGCTGGCGCTGTGCGGCGCGTTTATCTTTGTGCTGTCGGCGCTGAAAATCCCGTCGGTGACCGGCAGCTGTTCCCATCCCACCGGCGTGGGCCTGGCGGTCATCATGTTCGGGCCGTGGGTGCTGTCGGTGCTGGGGGCGGTGGTGCTGCTGTTCCAGGCGCTGCTGCTGGCGCACGGCGGCCTGACCACCCTGGGCGCCAATGCCATTTCGATGGCGGTGGTCGGTCCGATGGTGGGCTACGCGGTCTGGCGGCTGTCGCTGCGCATGGGCCTGCGGCGTGATGTGGCGGTGTTCTTGTGCGCGACGCTCGCCGATCTGTCCACCTATATGGTGACCTCGCTGCAGCTGGGACTGGCTTTTCCCGATCCCGTTTTTGGCTTTACCGGCTCGGCGTTGAAATTTATGGGGGTGTTCTGCCTGACACAAATCCCCATCGCTATCGCGGAAGGGTTGTTAACCGTCATGATATACGACCAACTGACCAAACGGCAGCTTATCACCGCCGGGAGCCATTAAAATGAAAAAAATGCTGATATTGCTTTCGCTGGTGGTGGCGCTGATGGTGATGCCGTTTTTCATTAACCATGGCGGGAGCTATGGCGGCTCGGACAACGAGGCGGAAGGGCTGATTGGCACGTTGGCGCCTGATTATAAACCCTGGTTTTCCTCGCTCTATGAACCCGCCAGCAGCGAAATTGAAAGCCTGCTGTTTACCTTACAGGGCTCCATCGGCACCGGGGTGGTGTTTTATATACTGGGTTTTTACCGTGGCAAGGAAAGCCGCAATGGCGGTCATCGCGGCGGTGAAGACGGCGCGAAAGACCTCCGGGCGAGGGGACGGCGGCGGGACGGCCAACCGCGGGACGACCGTCATGCTTGACATCGACCGCCTGGCCTGGCAAAACCGCTGGCAGGCGCGTGATCCCATGCGCAAATTCGTCCTGTACGCGGTCTTGCTTGGCATAGCGCTGCTGACCTCGCCGATGTATCAGTGCGCCACCTTGCTGTTGCTTATTCCCCTGACCTGCTATCTGGCGCGGGTGGGACTGGCGCGTTATCTGCGCTGGCTCGGCGTGCCGCTGGGATTTCTGGCGGTCAGCCTGCTGAGCATCGCGCTGTCCTTCGCCTGGTCGGCCGAGGGCATGCTCTACAGCGTGCGCCTGGGGACGCTGTACTTTGGCCTGGATCACCATGGCCTGACGCTGGCCAACCAGGCCATGTGGCGCAGCATGACCGCGCTGGCGGCCACCTATTTATTTGTGCTGACCACGCCCTTTACCCAGATTATCCAGATCCTTAAACGCTGCCATCTGCCGCGGCTTTTGATCGAGCATACGCTGCTGAGCTATCGCTTTATTTTTATCTTCCTCGACGAGGCCATGGCCATACGCCAGGCGCAGTCGCTGCGCTTTGGCTACAGCTCCCTGCGTACCGGCTATCATTCGCTGGCGATGCTGGTGGGCATGCTGATGCTGCGGGTCATGACCCGCTATCGGGAAATGTCCATCGCGCTGGACGTGAAATTATACCAGGGCGAGTTTCATTTATAAGGATTGACGATGTTAGCTACCGAAGCACTCAATTTTTCCTGGCAGCAGGATCAGCCGGCGCTGTGCGATTTGACGCTGGATTTCAGCCGCGGCCAGGTCACCGGACTGATTGGCGCCAACGGCTGCGGCAAGTCCACGCTGTTTATGAACCTGCTGGGATTGCAAAAGCCGCAAAGCGGCAGGGTGCTGTGGCGCGGCAAACCGCTGGACTACGATAAACGCAGCCTGCTGGCGTTGCGCCAGCAGGTGGTGATGGTCTTCCAGGAGCCGGATCATCAGCTGTTCTATACCGATATCGACAGCGATATCGCGTTTGCCCTGCGCAACCTCGGCATGGACGAGGCGGTGATCCAGGCTCGGCTGGAGCAGGCGCTGACGCTTACCGGAGCCAACGGCTTTCGCCACCGGCCGATCCAGTACCTCAGCCATGGCCAGAAAAAACGCGTGGCCATTGCCGGGGCGTTGGTGATGCAATCGGATTATCTGCTGCTGGACGAGCCCACCGCCGGGCTGGATCCGCAGGGCCGGGCGGCGATGATCGGCATTATCCAGCGCATCGCCGCCCAGGGCCGGCACGTCATTATCGCAAGCCATGATATCGACCTGATTTATCATATCTGCGATTACATCTATGTGATGGCACAGGGTAGGCTGCTGGCCCAGGGCAGCGAGCGGGACGTGTTCCTGCAAGCGGCGATGCTGGCGCGCGCGGGACTCAGCCAGCCCTGGCTGGTCAAGGCGCATACGCGGCTGGGCATGCCGCTGGTGAAGACCGAAGATGAACTGTTCGCTTTTTCCGGACAATGTCGGGAGGCGCAATAATGACCTGGTCGATTATGGTGCAGGGCACCGCGTCCGACGTGGGCAAAAGCGTGCTGGTGGCCGGGCTGTGCCGCATTTTTTCAAAGGATGGTCACCGCACCGCGCCGTTTAAAGCGCAAAATATGGCGCTGAATTCGTGGATCACCCGCGACGGCGCGGAAATGGGCCGGGCGCAGGTATTCCAGGCCGAGGCGGCGGGCATCGAGCCGGACGTGCGCATGAATCCGGTATTGCTCAAGCCGACCAGCGATCGCAAATCGCAGGTGATCGTCATGGGCGAGGCGTTATGCCATATGGACGCCATGGATTACCACCGCTACAAACCGCAGCTGCGCGAGCGGGTCGGCGAGATTTATCGCAGCCTGGCGGCGGATTATGACATTATCGTGCTCGAGGGCGCCGGCAGCCCGGCGGAAATCAACCTGCGCGATCGCGATATCGTCAATATGGGCATGGCGGAACAGGCAAACGCGCCGGTGCTGCTGGTGGCCGATATCGACAAAGGCGGGGTGTTCGCCGCCATTTACGGCACGCTGGCGCTGTTGCGCCCGGGTGAAAAAGCGCGGGTCAAGGGGGTCATCATCAATAAATTCCGCGGCGATCCGGCGCTGCTCAAGCCCGGTATCGAGCAAATCGAAGCCCTGACCGGCGTGCCGGTGGTGGGGGTGATGCCATGGTTCGACGAGCCGCTGGAAGATGAGGACGGCGTCGCCCTGCAAGGGGATAAATATCGCCAGGGCGGCGCGCGCGAACTGGATGTCGCGGTGGTGCAACTGCCGCATATCGCCAATTTTTCCGATTTCAACGCGCTGGCGGTGCAGCCGGACGTCCGCCTGCGTTATGTTAAACGAGGCGAATCGCTGGGCGTGCCGGACCTGCTGATCATCCCCGGCAGTAAAAATACCCTTGGCGATCTCGCCTATCTGCGGGAGAACGGTATCGACGCCGCAATCCATCGCGCCCACGGCCAGAGCGTGCCGATCCTGGGCATCTGCGGCGGGTTTCAGATGCTGGGCGGACGGGTCACCGACGGCATCGAATCGGGTATCGCCCACACCATGGGCCTGGGGTTGCTGGACTGCGATACCCGTTTCGAGCCGCGTAAAATCACCACCCAGGTGGAGGCGGGGGTGCAATCCTTGCCGACGGGGGTATTTGCCGCCGCCGGCGGGCTGGCGCTAAGCGGGTATGAAATCCATATGGGCCAGACCACGCTTGGCGCCGGCGCGCGCCCCTTCGCCACGCTGTCGCGGCAAAACGGCCGCGCCTGCCGGCAGGACGACGGGGCGGTTAACGCCGCGGGCGATGTGGCCGGCAGCTATATCCACGGGCTGTTCGACAGCCCGCTGTTTACCCGGGCGTTGCTTGACGCGCTGCGCGAGCGGCGCGGCCTGGACAAACTGGATGCGCCGGTGGCCGGTTGGCGCGAGCGCAAGGAACGGTCGTTTGATGCGCTGGCAAGCCAGATGCGCGCCAATATCGACATCGCGCGGCTCTACCAGATTATGCGTGAGCATGCAACAACGGGAGAAACACGGTGATAATACGCTATTACGGGGCCGCGCCGGGACCCACCGCATACCGGCCGCGCGAGTCCCGATCATGATGTTGGTGACCGGAGGCGCGCGCAGCGGCAAAAGCCGCCTGGCGGAGTCCCTTGCCGCCGGCCATGGCGGCACGGTGCTGTATATCGCCACCGCCAGGGTGACCGATGATGAAATGGCGCTGCGGGTGGAGAAACACCGCGCCGATCGTCCCGCGCACTGGCTGACCTGGGAGGGGCATCGCAACCTTGACCGGGTGATCCGCGATCATGCGGATCGGGTGGAGGGGGTGTTGCTGGAGTGCGTCACCACACTGATAACCAACCTGCTGTTTGATCAGGCGGGCGCCACGCCGCCCGAGGCGATGGATTTCACCGCCATCGAGGATCATATCGCCGGGCAAATCGAGGCGCTGATAACCGCCTGCGCCGACGCGCGCTGCCGGGTGGTGCTGGTGACCAATGAACTCGGGATGGGCATCGTGCCGGAAAACCTGCTGGCCCGGCGGTTTCGCGATATCGCCGGGCGGGTCAACCAGCGGTTGGCCGCCGCCGCCGACGACGTTTGGCTGGTGGTGTCCGGCATACCGTTGCCGATCAAGGGCGGCAACGGTCATCCCCTTGGCGACCGCGGTGAAATCCATCACGACAATCGCAGCGATAATCTCGGCGGAGCGGCGCAATGAAGTCTTTTTTAGCCACCCTGCAATTTATGACCCGCCTGCCGGTTCCGGCGCGCTGGACGCGGGATTTGCCGCTGGACGCCTACGCGCGCGGAGTCATCTGGATGCCGGTGGTGGGACTGGTGGTGGGGTCTATCTGCGCGCTGGTGTTCGCCCTTGCCGAACCGGCGTTCGGCACGCCGCTGGCGGCGCTGCTGACGGTTCTGGCCAACGCCATGGTCACCGGGGCCTTTCATCTCGATGGGCTGGCGGATACCTGCGACGGCATTTTTTCGGCGCGCCGGCGTGAACAGATGCTTGAAATCATGCGCGACAGCCGCGTCGGCACCAACGGCGCACTGGCGATGGTATTCGCCATCGGCCTGCGGCTGGCGGCGATGGCGGCGCTAAGCCTGCATCCCGGCGGTGCGTTGCCCTACATCGTCGCCGCCCCGGTGGTCAGCCGCGCCCTGATAAGCATTCTGATGTATCGCCAGCGCTATGCACGTGAATCGGGCCTCGGCAACGTTTATATCGGCAAGATCAGCGGCCATCATTTCGCCGTGGCGCTGCTGGCCGGCATGCTGCTGACCCTGGCTATCGCCGGACTGCGCGGCGGCGGAGCAGCGCTCATCGTGCTGGTGCTGGCCTATGGCTACCGTGCCAGGATCAATGCGGTGCTCGGCGGCCAGACCGGCGATACGCTGGGCTGCGGGGTGGAGATATTCGAATGGCTGTTTTTACTCGCGGCGCTGGCCGTCCCATGATGAATCTTTATTTAGTGCGCCACGGCGAGACCCAGGCCAACCGCGATGGCGTCTACTGCGGCCTCAGCGACCTGGCCCTGACGCCCAAGGGGCGCGTTCAGGCGCGCCGGGTGGCCAGGCAGTTGGCGGGGGTGACCTTCGGGCGCGTATTGACCTCCCGGCTCCAGCGCAGCATAGAAACGGCCGGCATTATCTGTCCCTCCGCGCCGCCCGAGGCCTGGCCGGAATGGGACGAAATGGATTTCGGCGAATGGGAGCTGCGTCATCATCATGATCTGCGCACGCAGGATCCGCGGCGTTATGCGGCCTGGTGTGACGATTGGCAGCATGTGGCGCCGCCGGGCGGGGAAGGGTTTCAGACCTTCGCGCGGCGGGTCGGGCAGGCGGCGGCGCGGCTTGGCGAGCAGGACGGCGCGCACGCCATACTGCTGGTGGCCCATCAGGGTGTGCTGGGCGTACTGCTGGCCACACTGCTGGGATTACCGCCCTCCGCCATGTGGCATTTTCCCTTCCGCCAGGACGCCTACACCCGGGTCACGCTTAACGACGGATTTTGTGTGCTTAACCATTTGAACGACAGCGGCCGCGCCACCCGGCCCGACCGCTGAAACCCAGCCCATTTCGTCAGGAGAAGAGAATGAAAACACTGCAACAGGTGATCGACGCCATCCGTCCGTTGGACGAGCAGGCCATGGCGCGGGCGGAACAACGGCTGGCGGGCTTGCTTAAGCCGCC
The DNA here is from genome assembly GCF_036398755.1 of Acerihabitans sp. Classification (NCBI taxonomy): domain Bacteria; kingdom Pseudomonadati; phylum Pseudomonadota; class Gammaproteobacteria; order Enterobacterales; family Pectobacteriaceae; genus Acerihabitans; species Acerihabitans sp. The sequence goes on from NZ_DASWOM010000018.1 coordinate 75,652, forward strand.
GGGCAGTCTTGGCCGACTGGAGAGCCTGGCGGTCCAGCTGGCGGGCATCATGGGCGATCGGCCGCTGGCGTTTCCGGGAAAAGAAATAATGGTGATGGTGGCCGATCATGGGGTATACGAAGAAGGGGTGGCGGTGTCGCCGCGCATCGTTACCGCTATCCAGGCGGCCAATATGGTAAAAGGCACCACCGGGGTCTGTGTGCTGGCGGCCAACGCCGGGGCGGCGGTGACCGTGGTGGATCTGGGCATAGACTGCGAACAGCCTTTGCCCGGCCTGCTGGACCGGCGCATGGGCCGCGGCTGCGGCAATATCGCCACCGGCCCGGCAATGTCCGCCGACCAGGCGCGCACCGTGCTGGAAACCGGCGCGACGCTGGTGGCCGAGGCGGTTGCGCGGGGGGTTACCTTATTCGGCGTCGGCGAACTGGGCATGGCGAACACCACGCCCGCCGCCGCGCTGGTGAGCGTGTTAACCGGCGAGCCGGCGGCGGCGGTGGTGGGGCGCGGCGCCAATCTGCCGCTCTCCATGCTGGCGCATAAAATCGAGGTGGTGGAGCGCGCCATCGCCGTCAACCGGCCGGATGCGCGCGACGGCGTCGACGCGCTGGCAAAGGTGGGAGGTTTCGATCTCGGCGGCATGGCCGGCGTGATGCTGGGCGCCGCCGCCGAGGGCGTCCCGGTGATACTGGACGGTTTTCTGTCCTATGCCGCCGCGCTGGTGGCGTGTCGCATCGCGCCGCAGGCGCGGCCTTATTTAATCCCCTCGCATCTGTCTGCCGAAAAAGGGGCGAAAACCGCCCTGGCGCATCTGGACCTGCGGCCTTATTTTGATATGGAAATGCGCCTGGGCGAGGGCAGCGGCGCGGCGCTCGCCATGAACCTGGTGGACGCCGCCTGCGCCGTTTACAACAACATGGGCACCCTGGCGGACAGCGCCATCGTCCTGCCCGCCCATTAAAGACCGGGAATCCCGTCGACCCGCGGTTCAGCTGTTGCCCGGCTATCCACCGAATATTTTAATGCTGTTACCATCAGACAATAATCATGGCGGATGTCGTCGATATCCAGCAGTTGTTTGATGGTTTCCGGCACGGATTGCTGTTGGGAGAGAAAGAGCAGGATCAGTTTCAGCGTCGCGATGGATAGCCGACGATGGTCAATACGCGCATGGTGGATGATCAGGTTAAACAGGTCCACATATTGCCAATGAAGGGTAGTCCAGGTTTTCAACCGGTTGCCGTCCTGGCTCGTACCGCGCTCCGTCGCGTCGTTTTCGGGCGGGGAAAGCGCAAAATAATCGTTCAGCGTTTCGGCGATAACCTGTCCCAACGGCGGCAGGGCGGCATGAATCTCCTGGGCCGTTGACAAATCAATCAGCCGGTTGAAGGAAATAAGATCGCCACGCCTGAAAAAATCGTTAAGCATAGCGCTTTTTTTGCCGACGGCGGGGCGAGGCGGCTCAACAGGGGTGTTGCCTGCGGCGTACAGGGTGTTTAACCGCGCCGGTTGATAGTCATCTGATGTGGTGATGCCAACCGCATTGGCTGACAACGGGCAATCAACTGTATGAATAGGGTCCATAAAAAAAGCCTGTATGATGATATTTTAGCAAAAAAGAGCTTTATCATAAGGCTATAAATTCAGCAATTAATGGCGTTTCAGCTTCTTTTAAACCGTGGGTAACGAAGCGATAAAATCCTGGGCATCCTGATAGACATGCTGGTAAAACGTCCCTTCCGGAATGGATGTATGACCTAACAGCGCCAGGACAAGAGGTTGTGAACCCTTGTTTATCGCCAGCATCAACGCCAGGGAATAGGCGGCTTGGGACGCACTGATTTCAGCTGGAAGAGATTGCTCAATGATAAAGCGCAATTTATCAATGTTATTGTCGATAGCGCAGTACACCAGCGCGTCCTGTTTGGCTGACTTGCTGCTGCGATAGGTTAAGGTGTAATCGCACAGCGTTTTAAGATAAGAATTATTAATGTTTTTCACCTGATATAAATGGTCTGGAGAGAGATAACCCAGGATTTCCACGATCATTTCAGGCGGCAGGGCCATCAACGCGGTCGGCGTATTTTTTACCGAGATAACCGCCTGTGATAGCGATGTTTCATCCCCGCTCTCGCCCGTAATGACGCCGGCTGCGTCAGAACAACATCGGGTAATCATAACGTCGCGCTCCTTGTAACGTCCCTGCTTATCATCCCGCGCCCTTAACCGGTCAGCGCATCCTCCCGTGGCAATATCGTGCCTTTTGCCCGCGCGCGCTATTGACCCCCCGGCGCATACCCGGCATGCTTTTAAATACGACCGGTCGTATTATTTCTAGTATTTTTCCATGTTGATTATAGCTTCAGGCAGAGGATGTTCCATGAGCACACCCAAGTCCGGCGCGCGTACGGCGCCGCTTTTCATACTGCCGGTCCTGGCGGCCCTGCTGGTCGCCGGCTGCAAGCCGGCGGCGACGGCGCCGCAAAAACAGCAGGCAATCCCGGTTGCGGTAACCACGGTGATGTTTCAACCGGTACGCCAATGGGACGATTTTACCGGCAGGCTGGAGGCCATGCAAAGCGTGGAGATCAGGCCCCGGGTCGGGGGTTTTATCGATGCTATCGCTTTTGACGACGGCGCGCGTGTCCATAAGGGGCAAGTGCTGTATCACATTGACCCCAGGCCTTACCAGGCGGAGGTGGACCGGCTGGAGGCCGGTCTGCAGCAGGCGGTGGCCAACGCGGCGCTGGCCAGGACCAACCGGGAACGCAGCCGGCGTCTTATCGTGGTGAACGCCATTTCCAGCAGCGAGCTTGACGCGCAGGAAGCCAACGCCAAAGTCACCGTGGCCAATGTGGCCGCCGCGCAGGCGGCGCTGGTCTCCGCGCGGCTGAACCTGTCGTTTACCGAAGTGAGCGCCCCCATCGACGGACGCATCTCCAAGGCGATGATCACCCGTGGCAACCTGGTGACCACCGATAGCCTGCTGACCACCATTGTGTCCGATAGCCCGATATACGCAGCCTTTAACGTGGACGAGCAGGCTTACCTGAAATATGCCGCCGCCCAGCGCGGCAAAGATAACCGGGTGTATATCGGCCTGATGGGCGAAAACGGCTTCCCGCATAGCGCCCGTCTGCGTTTCCTGGACAACGCGGTGGATCCCCGCAGCGGCACCCTGGCGGCCAGGGCGGTGCTCGACAATGCCGACGGCAGCCTGACGCCCGGTCTGTTCACCCGGGTGCGCCTGGTGTCATCCGAGGTGGAGCAGGTGGCCTTGTTGCCGGAACAGGCGCTGGGGACCGATCTGGGCAAACGTTATGTGCTGGTGCTGGATAAAGAACGGCGGGTGCAATATCGGGCCATTACCCTGGGGCAGGCGGTGGGCGAGTGGCGCATTGTGAAAAGCGGGCTGAACGAGGGCGAACAGGTCGTGGTGGACGGGCTGCAAAAAGTCAGGCCCGGAGACGTGGTGGCGCCGCATCCGGCGACATCGGACACCGCGCCGACCGCGCTGGCGGCATTGCTTCCCCATGATTAGCCTGCCCATGCTTTGCGTTTACCCGGCGCGGCGTCGCCATGGCCGGCTGTCCATCCCTTTGAGGTCGTTATGAATATTTCACGGTTTTTTGTCAGCCGGCCACGGTTCGCGGTGGTGTTGTCGCTGGTGATTTTTGCCGCGGGATTAGTGGCGCTGCCGCTATTGCCCATCGCCGAGTACCCGGAAGTGGTGCCGACCACCATTGTGGTCAATACCACCTTCGCCGGGGCCGACCCATCGGTGATTGCCGAAACGGTGGCCTCGCCCATCGAACAGGCGATTAACGGCGTCGAAGGCATGCTGTATCAATCCTCCCAGGCCACCAGCGACGGCGCCCTGACCGTAACGGTCACCTTTGCGCTGGGCACCGACGGCGACAAAGCCCAGGTACTGGTGCAAAACCGCGTGGCGCAGGTGCTGTCACGGCTGCCGCCCGAAGTGCAGCGGGTCGGGGTCACCACCAATAAATCTTCGCCCACGCTGATTGAAGTGGTCCACCTGACCTCGGATGATAATCGTTATGACATGCTCTACCTGGCAAGCTTTGCGCAGCTGCATGTCAAGGATGCGCTGGTGCGCGCCTATGGCGTGGGGGATGTCAGCGTTTTCGGCCTTGGGCCGTATTCAATGCGGGTGTGGCTCGATCCGGAGCAGTTGGCGGCGCGCGCTCTTACCGCCGGCGACGTGGTGGCGGCGCTGCGCGAACAAAATATCCAGGTGGCGGCGGGCCAGGTAGGGAGTTCGCCCACCGCCAGCCAGGCGCAGTTCCAGATTTCCGTGGTCACCCAGGGACGGCTGGAGACCGAAGATCAGTTCGGCGATATCATCCTGCGCGCCGACGGGCAGGGCAAGATTATCCACTTGCGCGACGTGGCGCGCCTCGAGCTGGGCTCGGACAATTATTCGCTGCGCACCCTGCTCGACAACCAGCCCGCGGTGGCGCTCGGCATTTTCCAGCGGCCGGGCACCAATGCCCTGCAAATGGCCGATAACGTGCAATCCACCATGGACCGCCTGGCGAAGGATTTTCCCCAGGGCGTCAAGTACCATATCGTCTACAACACCACCGGCTTTGTGCATCAGTCCATCGATGAAGTGGTGCATACCCTGTTCGAGGCCATCATCCTGGTGGTGCTGGTGGTTATTTTATTTCTGCAAAGCTGGCGCGCCTCGATTATTCCCCTGGTCGCCGTGCCGGTGAGCCTGGTGGGCACTTTTGCGGTTATGCTGCTGATGGGCTTCGGCCTGAACGCCCTGACCATGTTCGGCCTGGTGCTGGCCATCGGCATCGTGGTCGACGACGCCATCGTGGTGGTGGAAAACGTCGAGCGAAATATCGCGCTGGGCCTGGCGCCGGTGCCGGCCACCCATAAGGCCATGGGCGAGGTCAGCGGCCCGATAATCTCCACGGCGCTGGTGCTGTGCTCGGTGTTTATCCCCACCGCGTTCCTGAGCGGCCTGACCGGTGAATTCTATCGCCAGTTTGCCCTGACCATCGCCATTTCCACGGTGATCTCCGCCTTTAATTCCCTGACGTTGTCGCCGGCGCTGGCGGCGCTGCTGCTGCGCCCGCATCACGCCGGCAAGGATAGCTTCCAGCGCTTTATCGACCACGCTTTCGGCTGGCTGTTCCGGCCGTTTAACCTTGGGTTCGTGCGACTATCCCAGACCTACGTCGGGGTGGTATCGCGCGTGCTGCGCCGGTCGTCGGCGGCATTGTTAATCTATGGCGGGCTGCTGGCGTTGACCGTGCTGCTGTTTATGCGCACGCCGGGCGGATTTGTACCGCAACAGGATAAGCTTTACCTGGTGTCGGTTATCCAGTTGCCGGACGCCGCCACGCTCGACCGTACCGAGGCGGTGGTGCGCAAGGTCAGCGAAATCGCGCTGGGTACGCCGGGCGTCGGCCATGCGGTGGCGTTTCCCGGTTTGTCGATTAACGGTTTTGTGCGCAGCACCAATTCCGCGGTGGTGTTTTTAACGCTGGATGATTTTAGCGCGCGCCGCGACAGCTCGCTCTCGGCCGGGGCGATCGCCATGACGCTTAACCAACGGCTGGCCGGTATTACCGAAGCCAATGTGGCGGTGTTCCCGCCGCCGCCGATCCTGGGGCTCGGCTCGCTCGGCGGTTTTCGCCTGCAAATCGAGGATCAGGCCGACCAGGGGCAGGACGCCCTGTTCCAGGCAACGCAAAGGGTGATCGCCGCCGCCGCCAAAGATCCCGCCCTGACCGGATTGTTCACCTCCTATCAGATTGGCGTACCGAAAATCCATGCCGACGTCGACCGGGAAAAGGCCAAGGCGCAGGGGGTGTCGCTGACCGATCTATTTGAAACCATGCAGGTATATCTCGGCTCGGTCTACGTCAACGATTTCAACCGATTTGGCCGGACCTACCAGGTTAATGTTCAGGCCGACCCGCGTTTTCGCATGCATGCCGAGGATATCGGCCATTTGCAGACCCGTAACGCCACCGGGCAGATGATCCCCATCGGCGCGTTCGTGACCACCTACGACACCACCGGTCCGGACCGCATCAGCCATTATAACGGTAGCCTGACGGCGGAAATCAACGGCTCGCCGGCGCCGGGCTTCAGCTCGGACCAGGCCCAGGCCCGGCTGGAGGCCCTGGCGAAACAGGAATTGCCCAACGGCATGGGCTTTGAATGGACGGAACTGACCTACCAGCAGATTTTGGCCGGCAATACCGCAATTTTTGTGTTCCCGATTTGCGTGCTGCTGGCGTTTCTGGTGCTGGTGGCGCAATACGAAAGCTGGACGCTGCCGCTGGTGGTGATCCTGACGGTGCCCATGTGCCTGCTGTGCGCGCTGATTGGCGTGCAGCTGACCCATGGCGACAACAATGTCTTTACCCAGATTGGCCTGGTGGTGTTGGTGGGCCTGGCCTGTAAGAACGCCATTTTGATAGTCGAGTTCGCCCGCGATCGCGAACTGGAAAACGAGAGCCTGCTCCAGGCGGTGCTGAGCGCCTGCCGGCTGCGGCTGCGGCCGATCCTGATGACTTCGCTGGCGTTTATCATGGGGGTGGCCCCGCTGGCGGTGTCGGTGGGCGCGGGGGCGGAAATGCGTAATGCCATCGGCATCGCGGTTTTCGCCGGCATGTTGGGCGTGACGCTGTTCGGTTTCATCCTGACGCCGGTTTTCTATTGGACCATCCGCCGTATCACCGGCGGCGCGCTCAAGCGTAAACAGCCGGCGCAAGATGCAAACGCGGCGGCCGGCGCGGATGCGGCCGCACCGGCCAGCGCACCAATGGGCAAAGATACCTGACTAAATAGGCTATGCTAACCAGGGGCGCTTTTCAACCGGCGGAAAAGCGCCCGGCGCAGCAAAAGGCCCGCGAACAAAGGGTTGGGCGGCTGAGGGCCGGGTCGCACCTCTTGCAAAATACGACCGGTCATCTATATAATCACGCGGTATTCGTTATCTGGAGGCTCTGTTTTTATGGCAAAACCAAGCGTACGCGATAAAATCGTCGACGCCGCGCTGGAACGTTTTCATACGCTCGGTTTCAGCGGGTGCAGCGTGCAGGATATTGTGGATACCGCCGGAGTGCCGAAAGGGTCTTTTTATAACTACTTCAAAGCCAAAGAGCTGCTGGCGCTGGAAGTGCTTTCCATCTACGGCCAGGACTCGAACCGGGAAATCCTCGATGACCCGAGCCTGCCGCCCATAGAGCGCCTGCGCGCGCATTTTGAATATATGGCCGCCTATTACGCCGATTTCGGTTATGAAAAAGGCTGCCTTATCGGCAACCTGGCCGCCGAGATGACCGATAACACGCCGTTGCTGCGTCAGGCCATCTGTCAATCGCTGGAAAAATGGACCGCCGCCGTTACCGCCACCCTGCGCGAAGGGCAAAAGGACGGCAGCATCATCGCCAGCCTGGATGCGGAAAAAGTGGCCCGGTTTGTCATCAACAGTTGGGAAGGCGCGGTGGTGCGTATGAAAATAGCCCGTTGCCGGCAGCCGCTGGATGATTTTTTCGCCGTGGCCTTTCCGTTGTTAAACCGTCCGATTGCGGAATAGTCCCCACGCCTGAGCTTTGCCTGACGGCCGTTTTTTTTTCTGACTGTGAGCCATAACATGACCGGAAGGACCTTGACCCTTGGACGGAGGGCCAGTTTTTGGGTGGCCGCCGCCGTTGTCGGCCATACTATCTGGACCAGCGCCGCGCCCGCCATGACCTATCCGCTGTATGCCTCGGAATGGGGCCTGACCACTACCCAAACCTCCACTATCTTTGCCATTTATCCCATCGTGGTGGTCGCCATCCTGGTGTGTTTCGGCGATATCTCGGATTATATCGGCCGGCGCGTCACCATGCTGCTGGGACTGGCGGCGTCGCTTATCGGGGTGTTGCTGTTCGCCGTTGCGCCTGATTTGTGGTGGATTTATCTCGGCCGGGTATTCATGGGTATCGGGGTGGGGCTGTCGGCGGGGCCGTCCACCGCCGCCATGATTGAGTTCAGCGCCGAGGGACAGGCGAAAAAAGCCAGCGCCATTACCACGGTATCGCAGGCGGTGGGACTGGCGCTGGCAACCTTGGTGGGCGGCGCGCTGATAGAATATGCGCCTTTTCCCACGCGGCTGAACTTCTGGCTGCTGTTGGTCATCATTATGTTGATATTTGCCGCCAGCTGGTTTTTGCCGCGCCATAGCGCGGTCCCGGGGCAGAGACGCTGGCGCCCGAGAACCCCGTCGGTGCCGGCGGGCTTGGGCAGCGTGCTGTTGACGGCGGTGGCGGCGGTGGTATGCGCCTATTCCATAGGCACCGTGGGCTTGTCCCTGGGGGCCAAGATAGCGCGCGATCTGATCGGTTCCGCCAATGTGCTGCTCAACGGCGCCACCATGTCGGTGTTCGCCATCGTGCTGGGGGGCGTGGGACTGGCCTGCAAAAGTATGCCGTCGCGCGCGGCGATTGCCTTGGGGGGACTATGCACCCTGGCGGGCATGGCGTGTCTGATGATGTCGGTGGCCTGGCATTCGCTGCTGTTGTTTCTGGGCTTTTTGATCGCCGCCGGGTGCGGCTACAGTCTGCTGTTTATGGGCGGCCTGGGTCTTATCAATATGTACGCGCCCGTTCACCAGCGCGGCGGCACCTTGTCCGCCCTGTATTTGGTGGCCTATCTGATTCAGGGCGCGTTCGCGCTGCTGCTCGGCGCCAGCGCCAGTCACTGGGGCCTGGCCTTTGCCATCGACCAGGGCGCGCTGACCATTGCCGCGCTGTGTCTTGTGACCGGCGCGATCGCCGTGTTTATGACCGTTCCCCGGGCATCCCATCTGGCCGTGCGCTGTTCGGGAGAGGATTCGTGACAATGTCACACCTTTACAGGCCATGGCGGGCCTTCGGCGGGTTCTTAGCTTAGCGCGGCTTGCAACTGGGCGGTTTATGGCGCCTCGGCGTGGATTTCGCTGGTGGCGGGGGCGGAGGTTTATGGCGCCTCGGGGTGGATTTCGCTTACGGCTGGCGTGGAGGTTTATGGCGCCTCGGCGTGGAGTTCGCTTGCCTTGCGTCAGGTATTTATATGTTTTGCCGGGTGCCGGCAAGCGACAAGAAGGGGCTCACGCGAGCCCCTTCTTGACTTCCCCGCGTCCGGCGGGTCGTGCGCCGCTGCGCGGTCCCCGGCATCGCTTCATCCCGGCTGTTGGACCGTCCGGCATGCGTTCCAGACGCAAGCCGGACTTTCGCCGCTCCCGGCGGCTCATCCAGCCGTGACGCGCGCTGCCGGCGCACTCTATGCCGGCACAACGTCAACACCATCGTCTGTGAGTAAAACAGGGGGTTGATGCCCTGCGATATGCACTTACCGGGAA
>NZ_DASWOM010000019.1:0-10583 GCF_036398755.1 Acerihabitans sp.
GGCGGGATCGGAAGGGATGTTTTTCATCTGCTGGGCCTGCCGGCGGGCATAACGCGCCGCCAGCACCGCGCACACCATCAGCTGTACCTGATGGAAGATCATCAGCGGCAGCACCATGGTGCCCACCATGGCGGCGGGAAACAGCACGTTGGCCATGGGTATGCCGTTGGCCAGGCTTTTCTTGGATCCGCAAAAGACGATGGTGACCTCGTCGGCGGTGTTGAATCCCAGCAGGCGCGCGGTCCAGGTGTTGACCACCAGGACGATGGCCAGCAGCACCAGCGAGAAGACCAGGATGGACACCAGCGACCAGCCGGTGATTTGATGCCAGATCCCCCCCACCACCGCCTCGCTGAAGGCGGTGTATACCACCAGCAATATTGATGACCGGTCAGTGATATTCACCAGCTTTTTATGCCGCGCCACCCATTTGCCAATCAGCGGTCGTGCCAGATGGCCCAGCACAAAAGGCACCATCAATTGCAGTATAATGGAACCGATGGCGTGCAGCGTATTGGACGCGCCACCTTCCTGGGTATGCATCAGCAGGCCCACCAGCACCGGCGACAGAAATACCCCCAGGATACTGGAGGCCGACGCGCTGCAGATGGCGGCGGCCACGTTGCCGCCGGCGACCGACGTAAAGGCAATGGCCGACTGGACGGTGGCCGGCAGCGCGCACAGATAAAGAAAGCCCATATAGACCGGTGATGACAGTAGCGAGGGCACGAACACCTTCATGGCGATGCCCAGCAGCGGGAATAACGCAAACGTACTGAGGAACACCACCAGGTGCAGCCGCCAATGGCTCATGCCGCCCACTATCGCCTCACGCGACAGCTTGGCGCCATGCATAAAAAACAGCAGCGCAATGGCCGCGGTGGTGAGATATTCAAATATTACCTTGATAATCCCCCGACAAGGGAAGAGCGACGCCAGAACCACCACGGTAACCAAGACCAGCAAAAATTTATCAATCTTTAAACGTTGAAACCACGACATGTCACAACCCTTACCACAGTCGAAACCCAGGGCGCCGCGTCGGGCGCCCGTAAAAACCTACCTTGTCATTAACCGTTCTTTACCGCCAATGTTTTTTTCTGCGCGGATGACAGCACGCCCAGCTCGATAAGCTCCATGACCTGGATGGCCGAGGCCGCCGTCACCGGGTTTTCCCCCACGCCGAGGATGGCGTCGCGGATAGCGGCATAATAGGCGGGATAATTGCCCGGCTGGGTGCGCACCTGATGTTCGGTCATCACCTCCCCCTGCGCCAGCGTCAGGGTGCCGTCAAGACTATCGACGCCCCAATCCGGCCGGGGGGGATAGACGCCTGCTTTCAACTGCGCTTCCTGCGGGTCCAGCCCGAACTTGACATAACTGCCTTTGGTGCCGTGTACGGTAAAACGCGGCGTCGCCGCCGCCGCCAACATGCCGCCGTGCAGCACCACGCGCCGCTGCGGGTAGATAAGCGTGGCATGAAAATAATCGTCGGTCAGCGCGCCGGGCCGCAGCAGCGCCAGGTCGACATTGACCGCCACCGGCATGCCGAACAGCTGGAGAGCCTGATCGATAAGATGCGGCGCCAGATCATACCAGATGCCGCTGCCGGCGCCCGGCTGTTCGCGCCAGCGCGGCATCACCTGCGGTCTGAAACGGTCGTATTGCGATGACAGATAAACCACATCGCCGAGAATGCCGTCCTTAATCAACTGCCGCACGGTGAGAAAATCACTGTCCCAGCGACGGTTATGGAATACCGACAGCAGCACCTTGCGGTTCTCCGCCAGCTGTTTCAGCTCATAAGCCTGTGCCAGCGTCACGGTAAACGGTTTATCGACAATCACATGCTTGCCGGCCGCCAGGGCCTGTTTGGCCAGCGGGAAGTGGGTTTCGTTGGGGGTGGGGATAATTACGACGTCGACGGCGGGATCGTTTATCACGTCCAGCGCATCGGCGCTGACCTTGATGCCCGGCCAGTCCGCGTGGACTTTTCCCGCGTCGCTTGAGGAGACCGCCGTAAGCGTCAGGCCCGCGGTGGCGTTAACCAACGGCGCGTGCAGCGTTTTGCCCGCAAAGCCGTAACCAATAAGTCCGATACCGATATTTTCAGCCATTGTTGTTCCTCTTTTTCGGCTAAACTTAACGTCCCCCGTACCCTGACAACGGCACGGGAGACATCATTACCGGACTCACAGTATCAATAAATTATCAGCCTCCGATAGCCTTTTCGCTTTGCAATTGCCAATTATGGGACGCCTGGATACTGCGGCCGGGGTAATTAATCTCGCTGCTGCGGCGGCGAAAGTCGCTGGGGCTGACCCCGACGCGTTTGCGAAACACCCGCGAAAAATAAAGCTGATCGTCATATCCCACCACCCGGCCGATGGTGGCGATGGATTCCTGTGTGGTCTGCAGCAGCATTTTGGCGCGGATCACCCGCTGATCTTCGCGCCAGCGCAGGATATTGATCCCCACCTGCTCGCGGAATAAATGCGCCAGTCTCGAGGGCGACAAACAGACATGACGCGCCACCTCGTCGATGCGCAACTCGCCGGAGAGGTTGCCGGTAATATATTGGCACGCCTCGATGATGCGCGGATCCATGATTTTACTCGGGCTTTGCGGGTCTTCTTCCATGGCGCGCAGCAGCATGCGTTCCAGCAGGTTCATGCCCAGCTCTTCGGAAAACCGGCGCCCCGATCGCTGGGTTTGCTCGATATTAGCCAGCAGCCGGTCGAATTCGGTCAGCAGGTTATCATTGCCCAGGGACAGGCGGCCGACGTCATGGATTTTACTGTGCCACTCCAGCCAGTCGGCCCAATAGGCGCGCGGGCGAAAATACACCCAGCGGTGATACCAGCAGTCGCTGTCGGGGGAACGGCCGTAATAATGGGCGGATTTGGGCGGAAACAGCAGCAGGTCGCCGGGGTTGCAGACGAAGGAGCGATCCCCTTCGAAAATTTTGCCCTGGCCCTTGATGGTCAGGTTAAGGATAAACCCTTTCATGCCGTCGGGCCGGTCGATAAAGAAGTCCAGCGGCCCACCGGCGATAATCGGCGTCAGGCCGGCGACCAGATAGGCGTTGAACATATAGCCCGGTAACAGGGGATTGGATTGCGTCTCGTGAGTCATTCGATGATACATCTCACCTCCGGACAGATAGTCGTCTGATTGAGAATATCCTATAGCGCGGACAATAGCGTGCCAGGGTCGTAAAACTGTGAGCGGACCGGCCGCGACGCGGCCGGTTCACGCGCTTTTACACCGTACGTTTGGCTTTTTGTTTGTAGCGGTCGAATATCACCGCCGCCAGCAGGATCACCCCACGCACCACATATTGAGCGAACGGCGAAATATTCAGCAGGTTCATCGCGTTTTCAACGGTCCCAAGGATCAGCACCCCGGCCACCACATAGGAAATTTTGCCGATGCCGCCCTTCATCGATACCCCGCCCAGCACGCAAGCGGAGATCACGATAAGTTCATAACCCAGCGACGTCATCGGCTGGCCGCTGGTCATGCGCGAGGCAAGAATAATGCCGGCCACCGCCGACACCAGTCCGGACAGGATAAAGATGATGATTTTAGTGCGCACCACCGGCACCCCCGCCAGGCGGGCGGCTTCTTCGTTGCCGCCTATGGCCAGCGTATTGCGCCCGAAGGTGGTTCTGTTAAGCAGGAAACCGAAAATGGCCATGCACAGGACCATAATCCAAATGGGGGCGGGCAGGCCCAGCCAGTTGGCGTAACCCAGCACAAAAAAGCGTTCGTCCTCGATACCCACCGCTTTACCGTCGGAAATGATATACGCCAGGCCGCGCACGATTTGCATGGTGGCCAAGGTTGTTATCAGGGCGTTGATTTTAAGCTTGGCGATGACAAAACCGTTTACCAGGCCGCACAATACGCCGAGCACCAGTCCCGCCGCCACGCCAAGCCACAGGCTTTCGCTGGCGTTGATAACCACGGCGGTAGTGACGCCGGCGCAGGCGATGACCGAGGCCACCGACAAATCGAAATCGCCGGAAGCCAGGCAAAACAGCATGCCGCAGGCGACGATGCCGGACATGGAGATAGCCAGCCCCAGGCCCTTCATATTGATAAAGCTGGCGAAATTAGGCACAAAAACCGAACAGGCGATAAACAGCACCACAAATACCACCAGCATGCCAAAATTATCCCAGACGCGGCCGAAGCCCAGCGTTTTTTTCGCTTTCGGGGAGGGGGTAGTAACAGTCGACATTATAGACTCCTTCACAATCAGGCAACCGCGTCGGCGGGGCTGGTATCGGTTGTATGCAACATTGCCAGACTTAACGCTTTCTGTTCAGTGGCATCGGTGTGGGTGAGCTCGCCGGAAATCGCGCCTTCGCGCATCACCACGATCCTGTCGGCCAGTCCCAGGACTTCGGGCAGATCGCTGGAGGCGAACAGCACGGCGATGCCACGTTTGGCCAGTTCATAAATCACATGGTAAATTTCGTGCTTGGCGCCGACGTCGATACCGCGCGTCGGTTCGTCAAGCATGATGACCTTCATGTCCTCCGACAGCCAGCGGCCGAGAATGGCCTTTTGCTGATTGCCGCCGGACAGGTTCATGATCAGTTGTTCAGCGGAGGGGGTCTTGATATTCAGGGAGCGGATATGCTCCTCGGCGTTTTGCTTTTCCCACCGGTCGTTAATCAGGAAGCCGGCTCTGATGGTCTTGCGCCGGGCGCTGATGTTGATATTTTCCCTGACCGAATGCACCGGTATCAGGCCATCGGCTTTACGGTCTTCCGGGCACAGCAGCAGCCCTTCGCGAATGGCGTCGATGGGCGAGCGGATATTCAGCGGCTTGCCGTCGAGCAGCAATTGTCCGCCGGTAATCAGGGTGCCGCCGAACAGTCCCTTCATTAATTCGCTGCGCCCCGCGCCCACCAGCCCGAACAGGCCGACGATTTCACCGGCGCGCACCGCAAGCGTAATCGGCGTTTTCACCCCTATCGCCTTGATGTTATCCAACTGCAGGCGCACCTCGCCCTGTTGGCGTGGCTGATAGCCGTAGATATCACCGAGATTGCGCCCCACCATGGCCTGCACCAGCTTGGTGTGATCCACCTGGGTCATATCGTCGAACGTGCGGACGAACTTGCCGTCCTTAAACACCGTGATGGCATCGCCGAGGGTGAAAATTTCCTCCATGCGGTGCGACACGTACAGTATTACCCTTCCCTCGGCCCGCAGTTCGCGGATCACCCGGAAAAGCTGTTCAATTTCACGCGCCGACAGAGAACTGGTCGGCTCGTCAAAGGCGATAATCTTGGCGTTGCGGGTCAGCGCCTTGGCGATTTCAACCATCTGCCACTGGGCGATGGACAAATATTTGAGCGGCGTGTCCGGCGCGATATCCAGCCCCAGGTGCTCCAGCTGGAGTTTGGTTTCGTAGTGCAAAATCGCCCGGTTAACCATGCCGTATTTATTGGGCAACTGGCCGAGGTAGATATTCTCCGCCACCGTCATTTCCGGCACCAGGTGCAGTTCCTGGTAGATGATCGCCACCCCGGCATCCAGCGCATCGGCGGTGGAGCCAAAATGGACCGGCTGGCCTTTGATCAGGATTTCACCCCGGGTCGTGGTATAGCTGCCGCTGAGAATTTTCAGCAGCGTGGACTTGCCGGCGCCGTTTTCACCCATCAGGGCATGGATCTGGCCTGGGTAGCAGTCAAAGCTGATATCATCCAGCGCCTTGACGCCGGGAAAGGTTTTACCGATGCCGCGAAACGACAGATAGGGTGTCTGAATTGTCATGAACACATCCTCGCGTTAACTGATACGAACGGTGCGCCGGCAGTCCCGTTACGGTAACCATCAGGGGTTTTGGCGGACACGTACACATCCTCTTGATGAATGACATCGTCATGGACAGGGGCGGCCGGTGGCCGCCCCTGGGAAACAGGCGTGGCGGTTATTTACCGCCCAGTCCTTTTTTCGCCAATTCTTCTTTAAAGTTGTCGCGGGTAATCACCACCACGTCGGTGACTTCGGTGAATTTAGGCGGTTCGACGCCTTTGGTCACCCAATCGTTAAGCATCTGGATGCTCTTGTAGCCGTGCACGTCCGGACTTGGCAGCAGGGAGCCGTAGAAACCGGTGGCGTTGGCCTTGGAGAGTTCACTCACCGCGTCCACGCCGTTAATGCCGATACCGATAACGTTGGGCGCCTTGAAACCCTGGCCTTCGGTGGCGCGCACGCCGCCGAGCACGGTATTGTCGTTCATGCCGATGATTAGCCAGTTTTTCACGCCGGAATGCTGCACCAGCAGGGAGTTGGCGGCGTCAAAGGCCCCCGGGATATCATTGGATTTGGTCGGAACCTTGTAGATTTGTTTTTCCGGGAAACCGGCGGCCTTCAGGGCATCCATCGATCCGGTGGTACGGCGGCGCGCGGTATCAAGCTCATCGGCGGTAATCGCCATGACACCGGTATCGGCGACTTTCCAGCCGCGCTTGTTCATTTCCTTCCACAGTTCCTGGCCCTGGCGTTCGCCGATTTTGGTGGCCGCCATCATCACCAGGGGAACGGTGTCCATCGGCTGGCCTTTGGCGGTGACGAACTGGTCGTCAACGGCGATGACCTTCATATCATAGCTACGCGCCTTGGCGACAATGGCCGAGCCGAGCTTGGGATCCGGGGTACAGATAACGAAACCCTTGGCGCCGCTTGCCGCCAGGCTGTCGATGGCGTTCAGGGTTTTTTCGCCATCGGGCACGGCAATTTTAATCACATCAAATCCCAGGTCCTTACCGGCTTTATCGGCAAAACGCCATTCGGTCTGGAACCAGGGTTCTTCCGGCTGTTTTACCAGAAAACCCAGTTTCAGGTTTTCCGCCATAGCCGATTGAGACATAACGGCAGCCAATCCGATTGCCGCCAGTGCCTTAGTGAATTTATGCATGTAACTCTCCGGTATTTTTTATCGCTTCGCTTCATATTGCTGAAGCGTGTAAGCGTTATCAGTCGGGAAGATGAATCCGCTCGGTGCGTCTAAGCGGCGGATTTATCGCCGTTAGTCCGACCAGGCCCTTTGGACGGGAGTAGTTTTAGCGTTAAAGTGTTGTTAAAATGTAGAGCGTTATCACAGTTCTCAATTACAGCCGTTTTGTGCATAGATACAGCAATTTTTACCTCCCTGTAACTTTATGAGCACCATCACATTTCAGTTATCCGCGACAGGAATGTGCATACTTCCAGCTAACATCTCCTCACGGCCCGCCTAAAACCCCCTTATGGTTGTGCTCATCATCCGTTTTCGGGTCAACAGGAGAGAACAGCATGAATGAAGAGGCCATCAGCCTCGGGCTTGATTTCGGCAGCGACTCGGTACGCGCCCTGGCGGTAGGATGCCAAAGCGGTAAAGAGCTGGCGACCGAGGTGGTCTGGTACCCGCGATGGCGCGAGGGCCAGTATTGCAAACCCGCGCAAAATCAGTTTCGCCATCATCCCAACGATTATCTCGAATCCATGGAGCAGGCGATCCGCGCCGTGGTGAGCGCCCTCTCCCCGGCCGAACGCCTGCGCGTCGCCGGCATTGGCGTCGACACCACCGGCAGCACCCCCGCCCCTATCGATGAGGACGGCAGGATACTGGCGCTGCGTCCGGAATTCGCCGACAACCCGAACGCCATGTTTATTTTGTGGAAGGACCATACCGCCATAGAAGAAGCGGAGGCTATCAACCGACTGAGCCACGACGGCGCCCACCCGGATTACACGCGTTATATCGGCGGCGTGTACTCCTCAGAATGGTTCTGGGCCAAAATCCTGCATATTACCCGCCAGGATGCCCAGGTTCGGCAGCAGGCGGTATCCTGGATTGAGCTGTGCGACTGGATCCCGGCCGTGCTGTCCGGCACCACGCGCTTGCGGGATATCAAACGCGGCCGCTGCGCCGCCGGACACAAATCCCTCTGGCATCCCGACTGGGGCGGCGTACCGCCGAAGGCTTTCCTCGAGGCCCTTGATCCGGTACTGACCGAGCGCTTGCAATACCCTTTATTTACCGACACCTATACCGCCGAAGCGCCGGTCGGGCGCCTGACCGCCGCATGGGCGCACAAACTCGGCCTGCCGGAGACCGTTACCATTGCCGGCGGCGCCTTCGACTGCCATATCGGCGCGGTGGGCGCCGGCGCCCAGCCCTATACCCTGGTCAAGGTCATCGGCACCTCCACTTGCGATATCCTGATTGCCGACGAGCAGCGGGTGGGCGAGCGCACCATCGCCGGCATCTGCGGGCAGGTGGACGGCAGCGTGGTTCCCGGCTTTATCGGCCTGGAAGCCGGTCAGTCGGCCTTTGGCGATATCTATGCCTGGTTCGGCCGTCTGCTGGGCTGGCCGCTGAAGCAGGCGTCGGAACGCCACCCGTCGCTGAAACCCGCCCTCGACGATATCCAGGACCAGATGCTTAACGCGCTGGCGCAGGCCTGGGCCGGCGACCCCTCTCTTGAGCAACTGCCGGTGGTGCTGGACTGGTTTAACGGCAGACGCACGCCTTATGCCAATCAGCGGTTGCAGGGGGTGATAACCGGCCTGAATTTAGGCACCGACGCGCCGGCGCTGTTCGGCGGCCTTATCGCCGCCACCGCGTTCGGCGCGCGCGCCATCATGGAATGTTTTGAAACCCAGGGCATCCCGGTGGAGAACGTCCTGGTTATGGGCGGCATCGCGCGCAAATCGCCGATTATCATGCAAGTCTGCGCGGACGTGATGAATCGTCCGCTGCAACTGGTGGCCTCCGATCAGTGCTGCGCCCTGGGCGCGGCCATCTTCGGCGCGGTGGCGGCCGGCGTTTATCCGGATATCGCCGTGGCGCAGCAGGCCATGGCCAGCCGCATTGAGCGCACCCTGCAGCCGGACCCGGCCAGGGTGGCGCAGTTCCAGCGGCTGTATCAACGCTATCAGGAATGGAGCGTGCTCGCGGAACCGGCCTATGCCGCGGCGGCGCACACCGGTCATTGACAAACACCTTACCGGGCGGCAATCCCATGCCCGCCCGGCCCCTCCGCTAGACGGAGACGCACAGGAGTCATCATGGATAATTTTAAGCAGCACGAAGTCTGGTTTGTCATCGGCAGTCAACATCTCTATGGTCCGGAAACCCTGCGGCAGGTTGCCGAGCATGCGCAAACGGTGGTCCAGGGTCTTAACGACGAGGCCGGCCTGCCGGTGAAACTGGTGGTCAAACCGCTGGTCAAATCGCCCGACGAGATCCTCGCGCTGTGCCGTGAAGCCAATTACGACACCCACTGTATCGGCCTGCTCACCTGGCTGCATACCTTTTCACCCGCCAAGATGTGGATTGGCGGCCTGAGCATACTGAACAAGCCCCTGCTGCAGTTCCATACCCAATATAACGCGCAGATCCCATGGGAAACCATGGATATGGACTTTATGAACCTTAACCAGACCGCCCACGGCGGCCGCGAGTTCGGGTTTATCGGCGCGCGCATGCACCTCAACCACCAGGTGGTGGTCGGCCACTGGCAGGACAAGCAGGCGCATCTTACCATTGCCAAATGGATGCGCGCCGCCGCCGCCAAACAGGAAAGCCAGCAGCTCATTGTCGCCCGTTTCGGCGACAATATGCGTGAAGTGGCGGTAACCGAAGGCAACAAGGTCGGCGCCCAGATCCAGTTCGGCTACTCGGTGACCGCCTATGGCCTGGGCGATCTGGTCAGCGTGGTAAACGAAGTCTCCAAAGGGGATATCGATACCCTGGTGGAAGAATATGAAGCCTCCTATATCCTGACCGACAAAATCAAGGCCAACGGCGAAAAACGCGAAAACCTGCTTGATGCCGCGCGTATCGAATTGGGCTTGAAACGTTTTCTGGAGCAGGCGGGCGCCAAAGCCTTTACCTCCAACTTTGAAAACCTGCACGGGCTGAAACAGCTACCGGGCCTGGCGGTACAGCGCCTGATGCAGCAGGGCTACGGTTTCGGCGGCGAAGGCGACTGGAAAACCGCCGCGCTGCTGCGCATTCTCAAGGTGATGGCCGGCGGCCTGCCTGGCGGCACGTCCTTTATGGAAGACTACACCTACAATTTCCAGCCGGGCAATAACCTGGCCCTCGGCTCGCACATGCTGGAAGTGTGCCCCAGCATCGCCAAGGAAGAAAAACCGACGCTTGACGTACAGTTCCTCGGCATCGGCGGCAAGGCCGACCCGGCGCGTCTGCTGTTTTCCACCCCGGCGGGCCCGGCGGTAAACGCCTCGGTTGTCGATATGGGCGACCGATTCCGTATGCTGGTAAGCGTAGTGGACGCCATCGAACAACCGCATCCGTTGCCTAAACTGCCGGTCGCCCGCGCGGTGTGGAAAGCGCAGCCGTCGCTTGAAGTGGCGGCTGAAGCCTGGATCCTGGCCGGCGGCGCGCACCATACGGTGTTCAGCCAGGCGCTGGATCTCGACCATATTCGCTTATATGCGGAAATGCACAATATCGAGCTGCTGGTGATTGACAATGACACCCGCATCCCGGCGTTCAAGGATGCATTGCGCTGGAACGAACTCTACTACAAGCTGTGCGCTAAATAGCG